>JAYTIA010000651.1:0-3112 GCA_043732145.1 Saprospiraceae bacterium | reverse complement strand
AAAAAATACTATCTGACTAACTGACTAAACTATTACTCCTCAAACTCGGCGCGTAAAATGCGCAAAATTTCGGCAGCTGTTTCTTCTTCCAAATCTGTTCTCCGAACGATTTCTTCTTTTGTGAGTTTTAAAACATCGCGCGCTGTATCGCAGCCGATGCTTTTAAATTCATCAATGACCCAACCTTCAATTTCATCTCTAAATTCATCCAAATCAACATCATCAATTTCTTGTTCTTCTTCTCTAAATACATCAATTTCAAAATCGGTGAGTTTGCCGGCTAATTTAATATTCGTTCCGCCTTTACCAATTGCTAAAGAAACTTGATCAGATTTCAAAGTTACTTTTGCGCGTTTTGTTATCATATTCAAATCTACGGCAGAAACTTTTGCGGGTGTTAAAGCGCGTTGAATAAATAAACTCAAATTGGTTGTGTAATTGATGATGTCAATGTTTTCGTTGCGCAATTCGCGGACAATTCCGTGAATACGCGCACCTTTCATACCTACACAAGCACCGACCGGATCAATTCTGTCATCATGACTTTCTACGGCAATTTTTGCGCGTTCGCCCGGCATCCGAACGATTTTTTTTATGACGATGATTCCGTCTTCGATTTCCGGTACTTCTTGCTCCATCAGTTTGCCCAAAAATTCATCGCAAGTACGCGACATCACGATAGATGGTGTAGAATTGCGCATTTCTACTTTGATAATAACACCTTTTACGGCATCGCCTTTGCGGTAGTAATCGCCGCGAATCATTTCCGAGCGCGGTAATAAAATTTCATTACCTGTAGCATCGTCCATGACTAATAAATCTTTTTTCAAGACTTGACTGATTTCTCCGACAACTAAATCGCCGACGCGTTCCGTATATTTTTGGAAAATTTCATCTTTTTCCAAATCCGTAATACGCGAAATCAAAGTTTGACGCGCCGCTTGAATAGCTCGACGCCCAAAATCCTCGAGACCCAATTGTTCGTAACATTCGTCGCCAATACCGTAATCTTTATCAATATCAACAGCTTCGGAGTACGAAACTTGCGCACGCTCATCGGTAACTTCACCATCGGGAACGACGCTGCGCACGCGCCAAAGTTCCAAATCGCCGCGTGATGCGTTGACAATGACATCGAAATTTTCGTCCGAGCCGTATTTTTTCTTAATCAGTGTTCGGAAAACATCTTCCAACACGCGGAGCAATTGCGCTCTGTCTATATTCTTTCCGGCTTTAAAGTCCGAGAAAGAATCTACAAGGTTCATCATATTAATTGAAAGTTGAAAGTTGAAAATTGAAAGTTGAAAGTGTGAATCATTAATTTTCACCGTTCAATTTTCAACTTTCAACTATTTAAAACTAATTTTCACTAATGCACTTTTAATATCATCAAACAAAATATCTTTTGTAATATCTTCTTTAATTTTCTTTTTTCCTTCTTTACGTTCTGTCGTATAAAAAATACTAATGCCGTTTGCGGAAATACTTTTTAATTCTCCTTCAAATTTTTCGTCCGCTTTTGTCATTATTTCTAAAGTTCTGCCGATATGTTTGGTGTATTGTCGCGGAAATTTTAGTGAGCGTGTTGTGCCGGGTGATGAAACATCCAGTGCGTAAGTTTCGCCAATCAGTTTAGTTTCATCTAATTGACTTTCAACATAACGACTGACGCGTTTCAGTTTATCGTAACTCACACCATTATCACCATCAATAAAAATTTCTAATTTTTTTGTCGCCGAAAGTTTTAAATCTATTAATACGCAATCCGTATAATCGGGTTGCGCTAAAAAAGTATTTACCCACTCTTCAATTTGTGTTTCTGCTAACATAAATTTATAGTTGATGGTTGATGGTTGATGGTTGCTTATGTTTTAAAACTATAAATCATCAACCATCAACCATTATTTCGTTTTTACTAAAATCATTTGCTCTGCTGTTCCGGCTCTATTCATATCCATTATCATTGTATCGGCGTTGAGCGTTGCGAGTTTTACCATTTTTTCAATTTTATTTTCGCCGGTGGTATATAAATTACCGAAAGTCAAGCGATATGTACCGTGTTCCGCTTCACTTTCATAAGAAGTGGAATAAGTTCTATCGTCATTGAATTGAAATTTTACCGATTTCGCATTCCTATCCGATTCAATACCATTCACTTTCCAAGAAATGCCTTTCCATTGACCGTAAAGTAAAGGCGTTTTATCATTTAACTTACAAGCAATGAAAAACAGCGAAATACTCAAAATAAAAATGGAATTTTTCATAAATGACCTTAATTTTTAGAATTTAAGAATTACGAGTACTAATCGCTTATAAACAAAAAGAGGGATGTGCAGCACACAGCCCTCTTTTCAGAGATAATTACAACGCAAAGATACAATCTATTTTCATATTACCAAATTATTTTTCTACCTTTTAGTTATGAGCTATTTTAAAACCCATCGCTCACGGCTCAGAGTTAAAAACAAAAAAAAATCCCGCCCCCGGAAGCAAGTCCGGCAAGCGAGATTTTATTATTGTGCATAAACTTACCATAATCGTTGTGTTTCGATAAAGTAAAATTAAAATAAATTTACTTTTCAAAACTTGGGATGTACCGAACAATCTTCCGGTTAAGCGGAAAACGAAGTACCGCAACCACACGTTTCTTTCGCATTCGGGTTATTGAATGAGAAACCGCGATTGTTCAGTCCTTCTAAGAAATCAATCTCCATGCCTAATAAGTAAATAGCGTGTGCTTTTTTCATAAAAACTTTTACGCCATTAATAAAATAGACTTGATCGCCTTCTTTTTGTTCATCGAAACCCAATTCGTAACTAAATCCGGAACAGCCACCACCTTTCACGCCGAGACGCAAACCATATTGTTCACCAATTTTTTGTTCGGCTACAATGTGTTTTAGTTGTCTGACAGCACTATCTGTGAGTATTACGGGTGTATCAACAGATTTTTTTTCTAATACTACTTCCATAATAATAATTTTAATACAAAAGTAAATAAATTCCGGATATTTTCCAATGCTTTTAAAAAAGTACTTATAAAACAATAAAATTTTGTATTCTGTTCAATACCTTTCTATAATTTCCGACGGTGTAATTTGTTCGTTCGACG
>JAYTIA010000650.1:0-3115 GCA_043732145.1 Saprospiraceae bacterium | reverse complement strand
AGAAGGTAAGGACAAATTTTTAGAAACATGGGGAAAATTGGGTAGCGAATGGGGTATCAGCAGAACGATGGCACAAATTCATGCTTTGTTGCTCGTTTCACCACGCCCGTTGAGTGCGGAAGAAATTCAAAAAGAACTCATGATTTCAGTTGGCAGTGTTAACATGAATATCCGCGAACTCATGGATTGGGGTTTGGCGTTTAAAGAAATAAAAAAAGGCGATCGTAGAGAGTACTTTCGAGGTGAAAAAGATATGTGGAAAGTCGTACGCCAGATTATTTTGAACAGAAAGCGCAAAGAATTAGACCCTGTCATAAAAATTTTAGACGAAATCAGCGGTATCGAAGAACAATGTGCCGACTCGGAAGCATTGGTCAAAGCCGTTCGCGATTTGAAAGCACTCTCATCAAAAGCCGATGCAACATTGGAAATGTTGGTGAAAGCAGATTCTAATTGGTTTGTAAGCAGGTTTATGAATATGATGTAAAGTTAGTTGTTAGTTTTTAATTTTTAATTGATAAGCATTGCTGTTAAAAGGATTTATTTGAATCGGATTTTTGAAATTTTTTGTGTCCTTTGAACACTAATGATTGGAAGATTTAAATTTCCGGCAAAAAATAATTTATGCTTCTTGAGTTGAAGTATAGATTATTTTTTTTATCAAACTGGATTTTGAATTTTGTTTTATAACTTTGTTACTCGCAATAAACATTTATCGAAAAATGAAACTATCTTTTACAGGTTTAATTCTTTTTACTTTTTTTTCAATATCAAAAATGTCGGCACAAAACCAATTTTCTGTTGCGTACGTGACCGGAAAATTTGATCCGACGCACCATCCCGATTTTACAGTCATTGCGTCACCTTACACACAACTGCCTTCTATTTATATGCGCAAAGACGCTTACGAAGCATTTAAAAAAATGTACGATGCGGCGGCGAAAGAAAAAATTTATCTGCCGGTTGTTTCCGCCACGCGCAATTTCGAGTATCAAAAAGGAATCTGGGAACGCAAATGGTTAAAATATGCCGACATCCCGGATGCCGACGACCGCGCAAAAAAAATTTTAGAATACAGTTCCATGCCGGGCACAAGTCGCCATCATTGGGGTACAGATTTAGATTTAGTTAACTTGAACAACGAACACTTTGATACCGGTGAAGGAATACGTACTTACGATTGGTTATTAACACACGCATCGGAGTACGGATTTTGTCAACCTTATACTGCCGGACGCAAGCAGGGTTATAAAGAAGAAAAATGGCATTGGTCGTATATGCCTGTATCAAAACCGTTGACAATTTGGGCTAAAAAGAATTTGAATGCAACAGGTGTTGCAGGGTTTTTGGGCGCGGAAACGGCGGTTCGATTAGATGTGGTACATAATTATGTACTGGGCATTAACAAAAACTGTTATTAAAAAACGATAAATGAAATTCAAATCATCAGTTTCGGTAAAAATATTAGCAGATAAAATAAATGCTACGTTGTTAGTTGACGCGTATTTAGCAGAAACGCTACTGGTTCAAGGTATCAACGAAGTGCATCACGTTCAAGTCGGTGACATCACTTTTTCAGATCACCCAAAATATTTTGAAAAAGCCTTAAACTCAAACGCTACTTTTATTATTCTAAACGAAACGCCGGAAAACATACCAACCGGAAAAATCGTACTGCTCCATCCGCAACCTTTCGAGGCATATAATAATTTAGTACGAGAAATGAAACCTTTTCGCACTTTGAAAAAAACAAAAAATAAATCGGCGCACATACATCCAAGTGTGATTATCGAAACAGGTGCGATTATTGGCGAACACGTTTTTATAGATGAAAATACACTTATCGGTGCGGGTGCAATTATTTATGAAGATACACGCATCGGGAAAAATGTTGTCATCGGTGCTTTATCTATCATCGGCAGTGATGCGTTTTATTTCAAAAAAACCGGAGATAATTATATAAAATGGCGCAGTTGCGGCAGCGTAACGATTGAAGATAATGTTGATATTGGCGCATCTTGTACGATTAATAAAGGTGTTTCGAGCGAAACAATAATTGGTGCGGGTACAAAACTTGATTGTCAAGTGCATATCGGACACGATACGAAAATCGGTAAAAATTGTATCATCGCCGCACAAACCGGTATCAGTGGGAATACAGTGGTTGAAGATGACGTAGTTATTTACGGACAAGTCGGCATCGTGCAAAATTTACACATCGGAAAAGGCGCAGTAATTCTCGCTAAATCGGGGGTCACTAAAAACATTGCCGCCGGCGCAAAAATTTTCGGCTATCCGGCGCAAGATACGCACGATGCTTATCGAGAATTAGCGATGTTGAGACAAATGGGAAAAAAAATTAAGAATTAAGAATTAAAGTGCACACAGTTACTAATTTTTAATTTTTAATTCTCTCTACTACAGTTTTCAAATTCGCCAAACCGCGTTCATAATCACCTGCAATTGCTTTATCCATTACTACAAATCCGAGCCACCGCATAAATGGATTCATGCCATGATCGGTATCAAACGACCAATCTACTTGCGTGTGCGTCGAATCTTTTGATATAAATTTAAATCCGGAATTGGAGCTGCCCATGCCATCAAAATCCATTTTACAACGGATATTTTCATTCGGTTTAATATCCGTAATAGTTAATTTTCCGTTGCCAACATTTCTTGCCTCGCTTTTCCAATTGTAATACGCACCCAAACCTGCTGAAGGTTGCGAATATTCCCATTTTGTATTCGGGTCAAGTTTTGCCCACGGCGACCAATCATACCAATTTTTGAGTTCATTCACTTGATTAAATACAGCTGCCACTGGCGCATTAATTTCTGTCGAACGAACAATATGTGTCGTACCCGGTAAAAAAAAACCGATGGCAATAAAACCACCAACGAGATAAAGTAACCAACGTATAATTTTCATAAAAAGATATTTTAATCCTCAAAACTACAAAAAAATATAGAAAACCAAATTATTTTTTGACTTAAAGTTAAATGAGAATTAATTCCGAAATTAAAAATTTAAAACCGTTCTTTGTGTTTCCGTAATTGGAATTATATTTGTCAACGAAAACAGCACCATCTAAAATTTAAAATAAAAACACAC
>JAYTIA010000649.1:0-8188 GCA_043732145.1 Saprospiraceae bacterium | reverse complement strand
GTATGTAACGGATTATTATTCGACACCGCGATTGTATCCGTGAAAGGACATCTGTTTGATTTCGGGTCAGTAATCGTTACGACATAAAGTCCCGGTGTTAGTTTTGTGCGTAAGCGATTGGTGTCTAAATCATTCCAACGGAATTTTAAACCAACATTTGCCGGATTGGTATAATCAATACTACCGGTTAGCGAAACACAATCTTCCGGTTTTACAATCGGTTTATCCACTAATAATTTATTGGCATCGTTGATTATAAATTTAATTGTCGTATCACACGAAGCTAAATTATTTCTTACAATTTTTACCGTATAATTTCCTACCGACAAATTATTTGCCGTGTTTGTCGAAGATATATTCGGTGTCCAAGTAAAAGTATAATCGGAAACATTTCCGTTATTGATGTTTACAGTTGCTTGTCCTAAAATACCAATCGCACACGACAAATCAATTTTTGTTAAAGATACAATCGGTGTTTTACAAGTATCTGTCGGCGGAACGCAAATTTTATTTATCGTAAAAGATTTTGTAATTGAACATTGACCGGCGCGAGAAACAGTCACTATGTAATTTTCGGCAACTAAATTGGTGCGCACGCGGTTTGTATCATTATCGTTCCAAACAAAAGTATAATTCTTATTGGCATTGAAAGAAATGCTGCCGTTTGTTTGACAATTCGCATTTAAAATTGTTGGTGTATCAATCACGACATCAATCGCCGGATTAATTTTGAAATTTGTTAAAGAGAAACAAGTCGGGTCAGCTAATTTTTCTACACGTACTATATAATCACCCGGCACTAAATTATTAGCCGAAGAGGTATTTGAAACTGCCGGCGACCAAATAAATTTATAATCAGCAAGACTGCCGTTTGAAATAGATACTACAGCTTTGCCGTCGCTATTATGAGAACAAGATTGGTCGGTTGTTTTCACTAATACAATCGGTGCTGCACAAATCACACAATTGCGACCCACAGTAATTTTTTGTTCAATGAAACAAGTCGGTGTATTATAAACAGAAACCGAATAATCTCCCGCAGCTAAATTATTGCGCGATGCACCGATGATGCCATCGTTCCAACGATATACCAAATTTGCCGGAGATAATTGAACAACACCGTTTTTATCTGTACAAGTTTCGGATTTATTAACGTCGATTGTCACCACCGGTTTATTACCCGTTGAAATAATTTGTACTTGTTTGACAACGTCGCATTGAGTTGCGTGTGAAACAGTTATTTTGTAATTACCGACTGCTAAATCATTTCTTGTGCTTTGCGTATTGCCGTCATCCCACAAAAACTTATAACCGTTGTCGCCGTTTGTATTAAATGTCGCACTGCCCGTTGTCGAATTACAACCGGCATTTATAATCGCGGCATCGGCAATCGCAACATCCGGCGTATTGTCAATGCTTAATTGGATCGTTGCAAAACATGTTGCGTCATTTAATTTTTCTACTCTGATGCTGTAAATTCCTTTTGTTAAATTTTTTGCGGTGTTCGTTGATGAAACATTCGGTGTCCAAATAAATTTATAATCGGCGACGTTGCCATTTGTTATCGCAATCGTTACCGTGCCGTCATCTGTCTTGCCGCAACTTATATCCGTTTTTGCTACACTCAATATAGGAGCTATGCAAGGTAAACATAATTTTTTCACTATCACTTGTTGCGTCGTACTGCATGTCGCACTACTTACAACCGATACCGAATAAGTGCCTGATGTTAAATTATTTCTAACTGCACCTGTTCCGCCGTCATTCCATCTGTAAATATAATTTGCCGGCGATAAAGTTATTTGTCCGTCATTATTCGCACAAGTTTCAGGTATATTGAGTACTACTGTTGCAACCGGCGGATTATTTATCAGCGTGATATTTTGTGTTTTACTACTCGTATTACCGCAATTATTTATCGCCGTCCAAACACGTTGAAATATAGTTTGGCAATTGCCCGAAGGTATCGGTTGTGTTTTATTAAATTGCAAAACAGGATTCACGTCGCAATTATCGGTTGCAATGATGTCTTGATAAAGTATAGGTTCTGTAGGTATCGTTTCTCCTTTCGATAAATCAACCGTAATATCATTTGGTACGCGTAATACAATTGGTTTAATTGTATCTTCTACAATTAATGTTTGTGTGTAGTCGGATTTATTGCCGCAACCGTCTGTAACCGTCCATATGCGGGTACTCACAAATCTGCCGTTACAAGAACCATTCACTATTTTTTCGACGGGATCGGAAATAATAGGATTGGCATCGCAATTATCGGTTGCCGTTAAAGTAAATGCGCCGAGCGGCGGTATTTTATCGCACTGTACCGTCATGTTTTGAGGAACATTCGTAAATATCGGAGCTTCCGTATCGCGTATCGTAATTTTTTGCATCGCAGTCGAGGAATTACCGCATAAATCTTTTGCCGTAAAAGTTCTCAATAGAATGCGATTTGAACAATTCACATTCGGATCTCTTGCCAAATCATCGCGTTGGACTATCTTATCTAAACCGCAATTGTCCGTCGCTTTAGCATCGGCACCATTCGGAATAGGGTCTTTACAACCAATCGTTACATCGGGCGGAACAAACGTAAACACCGGTGCCGTTGTATCTTGTACAGTAATGATTTGCGTTGCCGTTGTCACATTGCCGCAATTATCTTTTGCCGTCCATTTGCGCATTAATATATACGCACTCGGGCAGGTTGTTGTCGAATTTGTTTTTGTTTCACTCGCATTGATAACAGCAGCAGCACCGAAAATATCCGTAGCAGAAATAACTGGGGCAGGTGGAATCTTATCGCAATCTACCGTAATATTTTTGGGAATACTCGTGAAGGTCGGGCCTTGAGATTCGACAAAACCGGCATCTATATCCTTACGCGTTTCTCCGGATTTTAAAACAATCGCGTCCGTCTTTCCGGAAGCGTCAACATCGCTGTCTATGGTTGAATTACCGGCATTTTTGGTCGTGAAAACAAGTCCGGAAATATTTGGCGGAAAGCCGAAAGTTACAAAGTAAGTGCCGGCTTGTAAATTATTGAATAAATAAAAACCGGAAGCGTCAGTTGTTGTATTTTTTATTACCATGTTACCGGCAATATCAGTACCATTTAAAGTTACGGGAACGCCGACTAAACCTTTTTCATCCCCATCTTGAACTCCATTTTTATCACAATCTAGCCAAACATAATCACCGATAGCACCCGAACAGCCATCAACAGAAATTTGAACCGGTGCAGATGTAGAAATACAACCATCACCTTGTTCGGTGACAACTACTCTGAAATAAGTTGTTTTCGATAAATTATTAGTAGCATAAATCGCAGCAGTCTTACCCGAAATATCTGTCCAAGTTGAACCATTTAAACTTGATTGCCATTGATAAGTAGGTAAGCCGGAACCGGCAGATACAGCCGCAGTTATTGTGAACGGTGCATTTTGACAACTAAATAATTGATTAGGAAGAATCGAAACAAGTGGTTTATCCACTACAGTAATTATTTGCGGATCAGAAGGCTGTGAACTACAGCCGATACCATCGCAATTGTATAAAGCTCTGAAATAAGTAGTTTTTGAAAGGTTGTTAGCTTGTAAATTTTTTTTATTTTCTCCGAGAATATCCTTGTAATTTAAGCCGCCATCTTCGCTCAATTGCCACTGAATGAGACAAACACCAATACCGCCCGTTGTAGTAGCTTGTAAAGTCGCACTACCACCGGAACAAATAGTTGTTGCACCCGAAACTGTTACCATCGGTTTGCTTGAAACGCTCAATGAAATTGTATTGGAGGTACAACTATCTTGCGCCCAAAGCCGAATAACAGACATTGTAACAATCAAAAATGTTGTGTAAACTAATTTCATAAGTTATAAAACCATTCGGGTCTATTGTAAGAATTTTTTTGGTTGATGATTGACGGTTTTAGTTGTCTAACCATTAATAATTAACTATTTCAAAGAGTTGTTGTAGTTTTTAATGTCTAATAAGATGGTTGAAATACGTTGAAATAAATTATTCTCAAAAAAAAATATTTTGGGAACAAGGATTTATTTCATATTTGTCTTCAACACAAAATGATTTAAAAATTTCAAAAATGAAATTTTTAAGTTAGGTGATTAAAATTTAAACAATTTCTTTACTAATACTACTCTAATAAGCATTGAATTTTCATCAATGAGGGGGAAGAAAACTGAAAGGGAAAAATGGAGGAAGTTTTTCCGCTGGAAGCGATATAAAGTTTTAGTTATTTTTAAGTTCGGATATAAACTGCAAGAATTATTTTTCTACCAACAATGCAGAATATGAAAAAGGCTAATTATTTACTTTATTAAGTGAAATGGTTATTCGGTTAGTTGGTTTTTAGAAATTTTAATTAACCAACTAACCGACTAACTCTATTTAACTATCTAAAATCGTGCTCAAAATTAATTTCTGAGTGCTTTTATACACTAGTTCCTAATTTACAAAGGTTTAGTTACAACATCCATTACCACTACAAGTAATTCTTGCACGATATTTAGTATCACTACTCAACGCCGGTGTCGTATAAGTCGGACCTGTTCCGGCTGGAATATCATTCCACGTTCCTCCGCCATTTGTTGAGTTTTGCCACTGAATAATGCAAGTACCTGTTCCTCCTGTTACTGTTGCATTTAAAACTGAACCTCCGCCCACACAAACCGCAGTTGTAGACGCTGCGGCAATGATTATAGGTTTAGCAACAATTGTCACTTTGGCAACATTTGAAGGCAAATTACCGCAACCATTTCCGGTTGCCGCCACAACGACACGGTAGAAATAAGTGCCTGATGTTGTACTTGGTGGTGTAAATATTGTAGCAGTTTCGCCCGAAATATTAGTCCACCCGGTACTTCCATCCGGACTTGATTGCCATTGATACGTTATTGTACCTGCGCCACCTGTAGAAACGACTGTTAAAGTTTGAGTGCCACTGATACACTCATTGAAATTGGTCGGTTGCGTTGTAATACTCAATTTTGGCGTAATCGTTACTTTCGCTGCGTTTGAAGGCGGAGTAGTACAACCGGAAGAAGCGTTTGAAATATTTACTCTGTAATAAGTGATACCTGTTGACGTACTTGGTGGTATAAATGTAGCATTTGTTTCGCCGGTAATATTAGTAAAAGTCACATTGTCCGGACTTGATTGCCACTGATAACTCGGTGAACCAACACCACCGGTAACATTAATCGTCAAAGATTGCGTTCCACCAAGACATTCATCGAAATCACTCAAAGTATTTGTGATTGCTAATTGCGGCGTTACCACTACTTTCGCGCTGCTCGAAGGAACTGTGCCGCAACCGTTATCCGATGCACTGATTAAAACTTTATAGTACGTCGTTCCCGCACTCGCACTTGACGGTGTATAGGTCGAACTTGTTGCTCCCGTTATATTCGTAAACGTCACATTATCCGGACTCGATTGCCATTGATAGCTAATGATACCCGAACCGCCCGTTACCGTTACGCTCAACGAATTTGTACCACTAATACATTCGTTGATAGGTTGAGGTTGTGCGGTCACCGTGATTTGCGGCGTTACTATTACTTTCGCGCTGCTCGACGGAACAGTTCCGCAACCGTTGTCTGATGCACTGATTAAAACTTTGTAGTACGTTGTTGCTGCCGTTGCACTCGGCGGTGTATAAGTTGAACTTGTTGCTCCCGTTATATTCGTGAACGTCACATTGTCCGGACTTGATTGCCATTGATAACTGATTATTCCCGAACCGCCCGTTACCGTTACGCTCAACGAATTTGTGCCACCTGTACATTCGCTGATAGGTTGAGGTTCTGCTGTCACCGTTATTTGCGGCGATACAATTACTTTCGCACTGTTTGAGAAAACCGGATTACAACCGTTACCGTTTGCAGCAATAATGGCGCGATAATATATCGTTCCTGCACTCACACTCGACGGTGTATAAGTTGAACTTGTTGCGCCTGTTATATTCGTCCAGATTGAATTATCCGGACTGGATTGCCATTGATATGAAATTGACCCTGTACCGTTTGTCACATTTACCGATAAAGAATTTGTGCCGCCCGTACATTCATTTATGGGTTGAGGTTGTGCGGTTACAGTTACTTGCGGTACAACCGTTACAGTTTGATTGTTTGATGTAGCAGAATTACAACCTGTTCCTGTACAACTGTAAGTAGCATTATAAACCGTTGTTGTTGCCACCGCCGCTGCGGTATAAGTTGCAGCGTTAGCACCGGATATTGGTGTGAATGTTGTTCCTCCGTCAGTACTTGCCTGCCATTGAATGGTGCAAGTGCCGGTTCCGCCGGTTGTCGATGCCGTTAATGTGGCACTGCCACCTGTACAAATAGTAACAGCCCCTGTTATTGAAATTGTGGGCTGTGGTGAAACCGTAATAGTTATTTCATTTGAAACCGGACAGGTTTGAGTCCATGCCTGATGCACACAAAAGCAACTAATAGTTAAAATGACGAGACTAATTTTTTTTAATGAAATGTAGGAGTTCATTCTCAAGTTTATATGGTTACAATAGAGTCAAAAAAGCGAATTTTTTTCTACAAAAATCTTTTTCCATTGATATGCAAATAGTAAACCATTTTTTATCTAAAAACAGATTTGTTGAAAAATCAATCACTTTTTGTGTTTTATATCACACTACCATACAAATTGAGAGAGGTTATAAATTTTTTTTGAGAACAAATTGTATTAAATAATGGGTAATTCGATGAAATCACTCACCATTTTTTTGTAGCACCCACTAAATTTTCCGCGTTCTGTTAAAGATTCTTTAAAAAGTAAAAAAACGCTAACCGAAATTACATTATCACGTCTTATTAATATTAGTTGCGATTTACAAAAATCGAAAACTGTAAATTCAGGAAATTTTTAAATTCTATAAATTCAGGTGAACGATGAAAAAATTTATTTTAGTAGCAATTGCAGTATTAACCTATCAAATTTCTTTCGCTCAACTCGGCGATTTTTTGAAAAAAGCAGGAGACAAAGTAAATACTGTTGTGAAAGGCAGTGGTTTATCGCAAGTAGATGTCGGCAATGGTCTGAAAGAAGCACTTAATATCGGTTTGAGTGAAGCGACCGATTTTTTATCCTCGAAAGACGGCTATTTTAAAAGTCCGTACAAAATTTTAGTGCCGGCGGAAGCACAAAGCGTGGTATCAAAATTAAAATTTGTTCCCGGTTTCAATAACGTAGAAGCCGATTTAACGGAACGCATGAATCGTGCTGCCGAAGATGCGGCTATAAAAGCAAAACCAATTTTCATTGATGCGATTAAAAAAATGTCTTTCAATGATGCAATGTCAATTCTTACTGGAGATAATGACGCAGCGACAAAATATTTGCAAAAATCAACTTCAGCAGACTTAGTCGCCGCTTTCAAACCGATTATTCAAGAATCTTTGGATAAAGTGAATGCACGTACTTATTGGCGTGATGCGGTGAGTGCTTATAATAAAATTCCGTTTGTGAGCAAAACTAATCCGGAATTAGATGATCACGTCACACAAACTGCATTAGCCGGTATGTTTGCTTTGGTGGCAAAAAAAGAATTGGCAATTCGCACCGATACAAATTTGCGTACTTCCGATTTATTGAAAAAAGTTTTTGCAAAACAAGACAAAAAATAATAATTGATCTTTAGGAATGACAAACAAATAAAAAAGCAGTTTCATGGAAATTATTCACGAAACTGCTTTTTTTATTACATTATTTTATTCAACTATTTCTACGTTTTCACAAATTTTGTCGGCACTGTACGATTATCTTTAGTCACCGGCGATACATAATAGATGCCGGGACTTAGTTCAGAAGCATCAAAATATACACGATTTAGACCTTGTTCTAATTGGCGCGTTTCAGTTCTGATAATCGTACCAACCGAATTATAAAATACAAAATTCACAGATTGTGCTTCTATGCTAACAATTTGGATTTCGGTATCGTCTAATGTCGGGTTCGGCGCAATTTTTTGAATCGCCACAGATTGATATGGACTTATTAATGCTGTCGGTTCAATCGGTTTTAACGACGGAGCCAATGTGATACTTGCTTGATTGTTCGTTGTATTTGTATCCGTCGGTGTTGATGCCGTTAATGTAGCGGTTGCAACAATAGGAGTCGTTACATCTAAAACGTAAAATGAAACATCCATTGT
>JAYTIA010000648.1:0-3124 GCA_043732145.1 Saprospiraceae bacterium | reverse complement strand
CTAAATCATCTCAAGGTGGTCCGACCGGCGGCTCTTCGACCGGTGTTTCATCGGGTACTTTATTCGGTTTGCTGCTCTATCCCGCAACGGATGATGCTCGAAATTATTTGAATGCGGATGGTACGAGACGATTAATTTTGGGTAACGGTAATTCCGGCGAAACGGATAATCCTTTTTTCAGTGTTTATAAAAATGCCAACTCGGATAAAAATCAACACACAAACGGCAACGTACAATTGAATTATCGTCCGTTTACATGGCTGAAATTGCAAGGAAATTTTGGTGCTGATATTGATGCGTCTCAAGGCAATCAATTTTTACATCCGGAAAGTTCTTTCAGTAATGGTTCTTCCAATGGCGGCGGCGGTTTAGCGGGTGGTTCTGTTGAAAGCTATACGGCAAATTTTCAACAGTATAACGCAAATTTATACGCAACTTTGAGTAAATCTTTCGGTAAATTTAACATATCACTTTTAGTGGGTGGTGCGAATGAAGACAAAAAAGACGAGACTTACACGGTTTATGGCGAAAAATTATATTTACCGGATTTCAACAGTATTAATAATACCGATCCGACGACGCAACGGAATAAATACACACTTATTCGCCGTCGCGTGCAAAGCATTCTCGGCAGTTACAATTTGGAGTACAATGATATGTTTTTCTTAAATGTCACCGGACGTAATGATTGGTCTTCAACTTTACCGCCGGCGAATAATAGTTTCTTTTATCCGTCAGTGAGTGCAAGTTTTGTATTTACGGAATTGTTGAAAAAAGATCCGAACAACATTTTATCTTTCGGAAAAATCCGCGCTTCCTACTCGGAAGTCGGACGTGATGCCGATCCATATAAAGTACTTTCGAGTTTAACACCGCAAGTTACAACCGGCGGCGGTTTTGCTTACGGATTTTTCGGCGGCAATCCGAATTTAAAACCCGAACGCAGTAAAGGTTTTGAAATCGGAACGGATTTAAGGTTTTTTAAAAACCGCGTCGGTATTGATGCTACGTATTACAGCCGAGAACTCTCCGACCAAATTGTTTCTCAACGTTTGAGTTACGGTACCGGTTTTGTTTTCGGTTTATTGAACGGCGGCACTTTTTCGAATAAAGGCGTTGAACTCGTACTCAACGGCTCGCCTTTCAGAGGCAAAGGTTTTGATTGGGATATTTATTTGAGTTTCACTAAATTTACAACCGATGTTAAAAACTTGCCGGCAAATGTAGCAGAATACTACAACTCAGATACATGGGCTTATGGCAACGCACGTGCGAGTGCTTTTGTTTCTAATCTGCAAGATTATTATCCGGGAGCTTATCTCGGAAACAATCAACGCGGTGCGGGTAGTGCTACTGCAATTGGCGGATACAGTTATTTGCGCAACAACAAAGGCGATATTTTAATAAACGCAAATACCGGTTTGCCTGTTATAAACAGTAATTTTTTGCCGATAGGCGATCGCAATCCGGATTTTACTTTAGGTTTAACCAATCAATTTCGCTTTAAAGGATTTAATTTATCCTTCTTACTGGATATTAGAAAAGGCGGCGATGTTTTCAACGGCACGGCATTATATATGTGGCAAACCGGATTAAGTACAAAAACTTTGAATCGTGAAACGCCGACAGTATTTAAAGGCGTTTTGCGCGACGGTTATGAAAACAGCGAAAAACCGACGGTCAATACAATCCAAATTACACCGTACTTGCGCTCGAATACTTATTACGGTTCATTCGCAGAAGCAGATTTTGTTGAACACGATATTAATTGGTTGCGTTTGCGCGATATCACTTTGAGTTATGATTTGCCACGTATACTTATCAGTAAAATCGGTTTCATTCAACGTCTCGGCGTTTATGTTACGGGTACCGATTTATTTATGATTACCAACTATACCGGTGCCGACCCGAATGTAAATGGTACAACTGCTGCATCCGGTGGTGTCGGAGCCGGCGGTTTCGATATCGGAAAAATAAGTATCCCGCGAGGTATTTCGTTTGGTTTACGCGTAGGATTTTAATTTAATTACGAACTACAAAATTAAAAAAATAAAAATAGGTTGAAAGCTTTACGGCAATAAAATAGGGCAACGCCCTATTAATGTCTGGTAATTTATAAAAAAATAAATAAAATTCAATGAAAAAAATAAAAAATTTAAGCGTTATCGCTTTGCTCTGTTTGAGTTTAGTCGGATGTAAAAAATATTTAGACGTTAATGCCGACCCGTCTAATCCGCAAATTGCGGAAGGCTATGTTTTACTGCCGCCGATATTGGCACAAATGGCATTCGGTGAACAGTTTGATACGAGGTATGTAGGTAAGTATGTACAAAATTTCGCATCCGCTGCTGCCAACGATGTTTGGGATCAGCATGGCTATCAGTCCGGCAGTGATAATGGCGGACAAATGTGGCGTTCACATTATTGGTCTATTGGCGAAAACATTGATTTAATTATTGCCGATGCCACTGCGAAACAAAAATGGGATTATTCCGGAGCCGCAAAAGCGATTCGTGCTTGGAGTTGGCAAACTTGTACGGATTATTACGGTGAAATGATTTTAAAAGAAGCATGGGAGCCGAACCGTTACGTTTTCGATTATGACCCGCAAGCAGATATTTATGCGGAAGTCGTACGTTTATCAAACGATGCTCTCGCTGATTTGAATAAAACGGATGGTGGTGTTTCAGTGGCTTCTCTTGGTCGCGGTGATTTAGTTTATAAAGGCGACAGAACAAAATGGATAAAATTTGTGTACGCGACACTCGCCAGAAACGCTCACCATCAAAGCAATAAAGCCGGTTACAATCCGCAGCAAGTTATTGATTTTGTTGATAAATCCTTGGCAAGCAATGCCGATAATTTTAATATTCCTTTCAACGGTTCCAACTCCGGGGATGCCAATTTTTTCGGACCGTTGCGTAACAATCTCGGCGCATTTCGACAAACGGCTTTTATAGTAAGTGTTTTAGATGGCACAGTTTTTAACGGCGTAAAAGATCCGCGCTTGCCAATTATTTGTACCATGTCGCCCGACTCCGTTTATCGCGGTGTTGTTCCGACAAACGGCGATGCGAATAATGTTACCGGTAATACCAAACGTATTCCGACACTTTGGGGTGAT
>JAYTIA010000647.1:0-8209 GCA_043732145.1 Saprospiraceae bacterium | reverse complement strand
CGTGCTTTTTCTGTCGTGTTTTTATTAAATAAAATACGCTGACGGTCATCAAGTACATCACGAATTTCACTGTCGGCTATATCAATAGTTGCTGCGTGTTTTTGAATAAACAATTTTACATCGCCGGCTTTTAACGCTTCAATATCTGCCAAATTTTTAAATTTAGCAATTTCAATTTGTTTTACGGCTAATGCTTGTTCGCCGGAAAAATCATAAATCTTCGATAAATCAATCGTCGCTTTTTCGGCAACTGTTAACCCTGTTGATTTAACGTTGATATTTTGTGTTTGCGCGAAAATTGTACTCGCCGTAAAAAATAAAATCGGGAGAAGCATTTTTGTTTGCATGAGTATTTTTAATTAATCAATGAAAATTTTTTTCAGGCGAAAGATAGCACCTTTTAATCGCTACACAAAAATATACTAAAATTTAATTTCGTCAAAGTAAAGACATATAAAAAAGTGCATTTGTTTAATGGGGCGTCATTTACACCCGATTTTAATATTGCTTCGAAAATAACACCGATAAAATTAAAAAGCCGCATATACATTAAGTATATCCGGCTTTTTTGCTTAAAAATAAAAGAACGACTAAAATTGCGGTCGCGCCATTTCAAAATTGACGCGCAAACCGCCACCGACATAAAATGTATTTTGATTGAGTGTTACATCGTCGCTCATTTTTTTTCGTGCGTAAGTTTGAAATGTCAAAAACATATTGTGATACAATTGCCATGAAGCGTCTAAAGTGACGGTTGTAATATTGCAATGTACACCTTGACCTACATAATTGCCGTAATCGGAAACACGCGTATTGTAATTCAATAAAATATTATTACCGTAATTTTTTTTAGCCGCATCTTCACCGACATCAGCTGTTATAATCCTACCTTCAATCACTAATTTATGGGTGGGTTGAAAACGTAACCTAAAAATAATTTCAGAAAAATTTGCACCCAGCGGATGTGCCAACGGTTGAAGATTGTTTGAATAATTCGTTGTATTATCGGTGTATGTGTATGTGTAAGGGCGTACCATATTATACTCAACTTGCGCATCCAAATGATCAAGACCTAAAACATTAATATATTTCAGACCTAATTGTAAACTGTATTTATTCTGCCACGAACCTTTATTATCACTGATAAGTTCTTTAAAGTTAAAATCATCGAACAGAAATTGTCCGTACACTGAAAAATGTTTTTTGAAATTCCATTTAGCATTGATACCTACAAGCGCATTATCCGATGAGTTAGTGAGCGTTCCGAAAAAAATAACAGGATTGAGATACCGCAATTCCAATTGTTGATTGCCTTGAAACACAATGCCTTCAAATGCACCCACCGAAAAATTCGGCGTTACGTTGTAACTCAATTGGTGCAGCGCTATATATTTTTTTGTCCATAGCGCGTTAGGAGCGCTAGTTCCCGTAGCAGTAGTATTTAAAGCACTCAACTCTGCAAAAATATTTTGATATTGAAATTTCCCAAAATTGCTATTGAGCCGAAGGAAAAAATAATTACCTGAAAAATTGGAAAGCATTAAAGATCGAATACCATCGCCCAAGAATTGTTGCCCGTGTCCGAATTGAACATTGGTATGCTTGGATACATCAAATCCGATATAGGCTTGACTTGTCGTAAAGTCATAACCGTCCGATATTTTAAACAGGTTACTAAGATAAGGTTTATAAAAACCCGTGCCGGGTACACCGCCATATTTTTTCACAAAATCCGTTCCGAAAGTCGGAAAGCGTTCTTGCATTTCAAGAATATCAGAATAGAAATAAATGCGATCGTCAATACTCCCATGCACAATCACACCGCGTGTATTATTAAAAATAAGACCTTCGGTGTCTTTTGCGTCTTTACCGAACTGAAAATTCAACACAGGACTGATGCGTATATCAAAGTATTTGGTATCTAAAAACCATAAATCAGCCGGACGGCGATAAAATTGTTTGAAAAAACCGGTAGTTTTTTTTAAAGTATCTTCGGAAGCGTATTCGGAGACAAGTTTTCGAGTAAACGAAGTCGCTTCATCCGGATTATGAGATAAATAATCCGGATTGTCGTTTAAAATATATCGAACGTCTTCTTTGTCGCGGGGCGATAATTGGTGCGTACTGTCTGCATCAATAATAAATTTTACAACATCTTTTCGTTTATATCCTTTTTGGTCAGTGTGCAGTCGCTGACTGTCACCGTATAAAATATCAAAACGGTCAACGATATGGTAGGCTGCCTCGTTGTAAAACGGATATGATGTATTTTGAGCCGATAAAGTGTTGAATAAAAATAAGGATCCAACGGAAAAAATTAACTGTTTATGTTTTGTCATAGAAATTTAGTTAATTAGTTAGGTTGCCATTCGATAATTAAATAACCGCGATGGAGTAGGGCGTTAAAAAATTATAATTATAATTATAAAGGTGCAGCGCACCGTTCTCTTGGTAGAAAAATACAGGATAAACGTTTTGAGGTGCAGCGCACCGTCCTCTAATTTCAGAGGACGGTGCGCTGCACCTCAAAAACATTTTATTTTTTTTATTCTACCGAGAGAACGCAGCTCTGCTGCTTTTCAAAAAAAATCTAAATTGTAATTATTTAATGCTCAAGCCTATCTCGATATTTAACAATTCCAAGAAAACCTACGCATTGTTCTTTATTCATTGTTCATTGTTCATTGTTCATTGTTCATTACTCGCAACCGTTTTCAATAAATTTTCAAATCGCGTTAAAATAGAATCTTTATCGAGATATTGTGCCGAATATTTAAGCGCATTTGCTCTGTAAACATCGCATGCAGCAGTATCATTCATTAAAGATAAAATAGCATCGGATAAATTTTTTCCGTTTTCGGGTGCTATTGTCACACCCAAATTATTTTGCTTGACTTCGTTGTAAAGGTAAGAATTTTCACCCGCCGAAATAATAGCGACACCGCCTGCCGATAAAATGCCCGTAAGTTTGGAGGGCAGCACCAAATCAGACGCACTTTTTTTTTGTAATACTAAATGAATATCCGCCATTGCCAATAGTTTCGGTAAATCGGCATAAGGTTGCAACGGAAAAAATCGGATATTTTCTAATTTTTTTTCTTTAGCCGAGTTTTCCAAACCGGTGCGCGTATTGCCTTCACCCACCATTACAAATTTTATTCGAGCGTTATCTTTTAATAAATCCGCTGCTTCAATGACAATTTCTAAACCCTGTTTTTCACCCATATTGCCGGAGTACAGCACAATAAAATCATCAAGACTATATCCTAATTTTTCTAAAAGAGAATCTTGTTTAGAAAGGGATTTAATAAACTTTGTATCCACCCAATTCGGAAACAAATACGTATTATCGCGTTTAAGTTGCTTGCCTCTGATTTTATTCAGCATACCGTCGCTGATAGAAGATACAACAACAGCGTTGTCCATTATATATCTTTCCATCTTGTACATAATTTTGAAGAGTGTTTTATTTTTTATCATACCCATTTCATCGGCAATATCTATTTGCAAGTCTTGAATATGATACACAAAAGGTACACCTCTGATTTTACGATAAATAAGCGGCAACATACCCAACTGAAAAGGATGGACGACACAAACAACCGCATCCGGTTTTTTAGAAAAAAATTTAGGCAGCCAATAAACCAATGAAGACGTGATAAAAGTCATCTCCATTAAAATGCGTTTAACGGCGGTTACTTTTTTCGGAATGTAAAACGGACACCGATGTACTTTCACACCGTTTAAAGTTTCTGTATACCAATTTTTGCCTCGATATTCTTTGTTTACTTGCCATGCCGGATAGTAAGGCGGCGTTGTAATCACTTCTACATCATGCGCTTGTGCTGCTAATCGTTCACAAGCCTCCCCCGTATATTTTCCGATGCCCGTCAGTTCGGGGTGATAGTTTAAGCCGTAGAATAATAGGCGCATGAATGTGGTGTATTGGTTTATTTGGGGATTCGTAGTTTTGTTTGCAGAGACGTAATGCATCGCGTCTCTTGCTATTTTAACGCCAATTATGATTTATACAGATGTTTAGAATTGACAATTAATTTTTGTTATTTCGCATGAAAACGAACATTACACATTATCTTCGATTGAGCAAAATATTTTTAAAACTCGCCCAGCAAATATACCCAAGCCTAATGAACCGGCACCCACCAAAATATCCATGACATCGAACCGACGATTGGGTAAAAACAATTGCCCAAACTCTGCGGTGAACAACAATGCGAACAAACTCCAAAAAATCTTGAAATAACTTAAAGTTTTTATTTTTAAAAGTACCGCATTGGCTCCTAATAAAACAAAAGGCACACCGGTACGCAGTATGCCATTTTCATCTGTCCACTTTATAAGCCAATTGGGTAAATATTTTTCTGTTTTGAAACTAGGGTTGGGTAGCCAACTGAAATAAAAAACTGAAAGAATTGTTGCAAAGAGAATGCAGAATAAACAAAATCTTATGAGTTTATTTGACATCATTTTAAACTTTTCTCTTTTTTCAATAACTCTTTTGTTTTCAAGACGATAAAATACTCATAAATAGATTGCAACGTAGCATAAGTGATACCGGCACTGCCATCTAAAAATGCTCTGCGACCGAAAACCATGTATAACCATTTTATCAATGGTCTGCCCGGTAATTTATAAAATAAACCTTTTTGATGGTAACGCTTTTCGGTAAAATCTTTGCTGAAAAGTGCTTTTTTAATAGAGAAATTAAAATGACCATTTTGCTCCTGTATCCATCTTTTAGCTTCCATTGTAGAATACAAGTTGTGTTTATTCAACCAATGCGTGTAACCTTTTGAAAATGGATAGTGATCAAAATAGCTTGATAAATTTTCAACTTTACCGTCAACTTCAATGACTTCGTTTATTTCACGATGATAATGCGCTTTACCTCTACGCACCAATCGAATATAAAATGGCGATATTTGGGCGTGTTTAAGCCATGTATTATTTAAAAAATCCCTTCTTCTGATTCTAAATCCATTTACATCTCTAGAAATATTAGGAAGTTTTTGTTTTATTTCAAGCCATAAAGTTTCCGGAATGCGTTCATCTGCGTCAAGAATAAAAATCCAAGCGTATTTAAATTCGCAATTCTCTAAAGCTGCATTTCTTTGGGCTGCATAATTATCAAATTTTCTTTGCGTTATTTTCACTCCAAAATTTTCAGCAATTTCTAAAGTTTTATCATCACTCAACGAATCGAAAACATGAATATCATCGCACCAATTCACCGCTTTTAAACAATCCGGTAAATCTTGTTCTTCGTTTTTTGTGAGGATTAGAACGGAAATATTATTTTGCATTAAATTTTCTCATTTATTGGAGTAGTGAAAGTAAATCAATATTTAGTTATTAATCTCGGAGAAGGATATTATATGCGAGAAGCAACAATATACATCATCGCCCCTTCCAAATCTCTTCTCAAAAACCATTTAGCCCATAACGGATTTACCCTTTTACGCAAATTAAACATTTTGTATTCTCCATTCATTTCTGTATTGAGTTCCTTTTCCAAATTGAAGCCATCTTTTTCGGAAATTTTACGATTAATAATCTTATATGCTAAACTTCTTGAAAGTTGCTCCCAAGGAGAAATAGATGCTACACTTTCAACTTTTAGTCCTGCTGCTTTAAATGCTAATCTGAAAGAATCCGGACCAAAATGACTAATGTGACTGTGAGGAATCCATTTGGGCCAACCGGCACCTAAATCTTTTACAACTTTACTTTCAAAATTATCAGTGCCAATAATGAGTTTTCCGTTAGGTGCCAAGAACGTTTTCAATTCTTTAATAAAAGCAATTGGATTAGCGATGTGTTCAATGACTTCAAATGAACACACTAAGTCAAATTCTTTAGGAGTTATATCGGATTGCACCAAAGGTTGATTATAAATATTTAATCCCAATGTATTTTTGGCATATTCTGCTTCCTGTGTAGAAAGCTCCACTCCAACGCCATTTATTGCCCATTTTTTTTTTAAAGTATCAAGAAAGAATCCATAACCGGTGCCAACATCTAATACACTCATTGACTTATTAAACTTTACAAGGCGACTAATAATATTTTCATTCATAGCTGCATTTACTATCTGTCCTTCAAAATGTCTCTTTGAACCAAATCCTTTAGTGTAATAGATATTAATAGCTTCTGAAGACATAATGCAACTCGAATAAATAAAGTTACAATTATCGCATTTGACAACCGGAATATCATTAAAGTTTATGTATGTGGAACGGCTTTCACTACCGCAAAGAGGACAATTAAGTCTTGGCTCTAAACTGATCATATATTACCTTTTAATAGACTGACAAAAAATAAAAATGTTATTTAGGTCTTTTTGTATTTTGAAGGTGATTTGACGTGTAATTTTATATTTGAAAAATTAGCTTCGGATTTTTCCCCTGTTTATACTATTCCAATAATTTTTTTAACTAAAAAAATTGTGGCGATTTATTTTTTCATAATAGCTCTTGTTTTATTATTTAGATTGGTCGAATAACTCTTTTCTTTATTGGTTTACATGGGCTACCTGCACACACCATCCATGAAGGCATATCTTTTGTAACTAGTGATCGCGCACCTATTACAGCACCTTCTTCTATCTTTATACCGGGCATTAAGAAGCAATCTGCGCCAACCCACACTTGATTTTCAATTATTATAGGTTGCCAAAATAATGTCATGTGCGGGTGTTCATAATCATGACTTGCCGTACATATAGTTGTATCTTGTGAAATCACGGTGTTACTTCCGATATCCACTTTTGCAAAATTATATATCCACACGCGCTTACCAATTGCTGTAAAGTCGCCAACACTAAGATTCCAAGGCATATCTATCCATACACTGCCAAGTATTAAAATTTTACCGATTTTTGCTCCAAAGCATTTCAACAAAAATATTCTCCACGGATTGAAAAAACGTGGTGTCCAAGAGGCTGTAAAAGTCCATAAAAAATACCATAAAACGCGAAGAACAATCTCTTTAACAGGTTTATGATGATTACTTTTGACAAGGTCAACTTGATGTTTAATCATGTCATTTTTTTCGTTTTAGAGTACATGAACTTTGCTAACAATGCAGGGATAAAATACTGAACGAAGTATGATATAAATAAACGAATCCGTGATTTTTGATATTTCCTGCTATCTTTCCAAAAATTTGATGAAATTGGATAATTATAAGCTTTTGCGACAAAACAATCAATAAAAAAACGGCGTGTACTTATCTCTTTTTTTTGCCACTTTTCTAATGCTCCTGTTGTAATACTCTTTTTTTCTAAATTATCCAACAAACTAGGCATACTCACTAACGAATAACGGGGCCAATGTTTTTTCCAAGGATGAATGCCAACTCGTTGAATAACTAACGGCGATGCGATGTAACACACTTCTTTTTTAATACTGCCATTATAAACGCGACTTAACTGATTATAACCTTCAAAACCGGTATAAAAAGAACTACCATTAATCCATGATTGTTTTGAAAAAATAAAACAACTTATAAACCCGGGCCAATACGTAAATTCTTGGATAAAAGGACTTAGACGGATCCATCTCATACCATAAGGAGAATCGGGATGTGGTATGTGAGTAGTATTATTGAGGTGCATATCTCCTACAATACGATTGACGTAAACAATGTCAATATTTGAATTAATCGCTAATGCTGAAGTGATTTCACTAATAAAACCCGGCAATGGTATGTCATCGTCACCAAATAGCAAAACAAACTTTCCGGACGCGATATTTACGGCTCTATCAAAAGATTCATCTGCATTTACCCTTTTATCAAGTCTTACGTATTTTATTTTATTATAAAATTTTCCACCTTCCGAAAACAAAGATACAGTACCGTCGTCACTTGCATTATCACTAACTATAAATTCTAATTTAACTTTCGTCTGCTCAAGTTGCAAAAGAAATGAATCAAGTGTATCTTCTAATAAAAGTTTTCTCCCTACGGTTGGAATAACTATACTTAGTACAACATCCTCAGAGTTAAGTTGTTTCATTGGTTAATATTCTTACAGGTTATTCAACCTCAGATGGCATGAAATATTACACGAAGGAACTTAGCTTATAGCCTGTATAAAATTATCGGCAGTTACTTGCACATCAAAAAACTGTTGATAGGCAATTAGGGCTTGCTCTTTCATTTTATTTCTCTCACTTTCTGACAACGA
>JAYTIA010000646.1:0-8229 GCA_043732145.1 Saprospiraceae bacterium | reverse complement strand
TTCATTACTCATCATTGAAAAAAGAATGTATTTATTCAAGAAAAGCGACCGCATTAACGGTTTAAATTATGAAATTCGCGGACCGGCTTACGACCGTGCGCAACTCTTGCAACAACAAGGTTATAAAATTACGAACCTCAATATCGGTAATTTAGCACCGTTCGGTTTCGATACACCGGATGAAATCGTGCATGATATGATTGCGCACATCCGCGACGCGCAAGGTTATTGCGATTCACGCGGTTTATTTCCGGCGCGAAAAGCGGTGATGCAGTATTATCAAAGTCGCGGCGTTTTAAATTCTGTTATTGAGGATGTTTATATCGGCAACGGCGTGAGCGAATTGATTGTATTAGTGATGCAAGCTTTGTTGAATGATGGGGATGAGGTTTTAATTCCGTCACCGGATTATCCCCTTTGGACAACTTCGGTGGGTTTGAGTGGCGGTAAAGCGGTACATTATATCTGTGACGAGCAATCGGATTGGCAACCGGATTTAAAAGATTTGGAATCGAAAATCACCAAACGCACAAAAGCGATGGTGGTGATTAATCCAAATAATCCGACAGGTGCGGTTTACGATAAAGAAATTATAGAAAAAATGGTGGAGATTGCGGAAAAACATAAAATCATTATTTTTTCCGACGAAATTTACGATAAAATTCTATACGACAGTACGGAACATCACACGATTGCACCACTCGTAAAAGATACTTTAGCAATAACGATGGGTGGACTTTCAAAAAACTATCGCGCTACCGGTTTTCGCGGCGGTTGGATGATTCTCACCGGTGCGCGGCATCGTGCGAGTTCTTTTATTGAAGGTCTAAATTTATTAGCTACCATGCGTTTGTGCAGCAATGTGATTGCGCAATATGGTATTCAAACGGCTTTGGGTGGTTATCAGAGTATTAACGATTTGGTAAAACCGAGTGGCAGACTGTACAAACAAATGGAACTCACGTACCAAACCGTCAATACTTGGGAGGGTATCTCTTGCACACGTCCGAAAGGTGCAATGTATGTTTTTCCGACTATTGATTTAAAAAAATTCGATTTTAAAAGCGACGACGAGATGGTTTTTCAACTGCTCGATGAAGAACATATTTTGGTTGTCTCCGGCACCGGCTTTAATATCAGCGGCAAAAACAGGTTCCGCATTGTCTATTTACCCAACGTTGATATGCTCAATACCGCTTACACGCAAATGGGTAATTTTTTTCAAAGACACAGTAAATAATTGATGGTTGAAAATTATCTAAATAAAATTCTACATCATCAACTTTCAACCATCAACTAAAATTATGTATCATTTTTTCACAAATATCGAAAATGCTCGCGCACTTGTCAAACTCTTGGTGCCGGCATTTATGGCGATTGTTTTTTTACAATCCGGTTCAGATAAACTTTTTCACCGAAGCGGCAACTTGGCGTATCTGAACGATTTTTTTAAAAATACTTTTTTAAAACCATTTACAAGTATTTTATTAACGATTACTACCGTTTTAGAAATGACTGCCGGCATACTTTGTACACTCGGTGTGATTGGGCTTTTTACCGGCAATGCGCTTTGTGCTTTTTGGGGATTGATTTTCTCTGCACTGAGTTTTTTGTCGTTATTGTTTGGTATGCGCATCGCCAAAGATTTTGCCGGTTCTGTATCTATGGCAACTTACATGGCGTTAAATATTTTGGGCTTGTTGCTATTGATTTAATTGTGCTTTGGTACTTTATAAGCCGGCTTTAGATGCGAGCATTAAATAGTTATATTTACATGTTCGCATCTAAAGCGAAAACAGGTAATAAGTTTAAAAATCTAAAGTACAAAAGTAGAATTAATTACATTAAAATCAATAACTTTGCAACGTGCCTAAAACCAGATACTATTCATCATTTATATCTAACGTATTTTTGTGGAAATTTTTTTTAGTTTTTTTACGCATTTCGGTCGCTATTTAGTTATGCTCAAGACGGCGCTCTCGCTTCCGGAAAAATGGCGTATGTATTGGATTGAAACCATGCGACAAATGAACGATATTGGTGTCGGTTCTGTATTGATCATAGGCTTGGTTTCTGTTTTTATCGGAGCCGTAGCCTCTGTCCAATTTGCTTATCAACTCAATGGACAATTAGTGCCGCGTTATTATATCGGTTATATCGTGCGCGATTTGTGTATCATCGAACTCTCGCCTACTGTATCGTGTTTGGTTTTAGCCGGTAAAGTGGGCTCTAACATGGCAGCGGAAATCGGCGGTATGCGACAAAAAGAACACTTAGATGCCATGGAAATTATGGGCGTTAACACAGCCGCATATTTAATTCTTCCGAAAATCATTGCGGCGCTTATTATGATTCCTTTGTTAGTAGCTATTTCCGCGTGGTTAGGTATTGTAGGCGGTTATTTAGCAAGCGTACCTACCGGATTAATTTTACACGCCGATTATGTACGCGGCTTGCGGTCTTTTTTTATACCTTATAATGTCGTGATGATGTTTATAAAAGCGATAGTCTATGCGTTTTTATTAACAACTATTTCCTGCTATCAAGGTTTTTACGTAAAAGGTGGCAGTGTCGAATTGGGTCAAGCTTCTACTCGTGCCGTGGTTTACGGCGATATTGCTATTTTATTTGCGGATTATATTATTACTATTGTATTAACAGCATAGTTGAATTTTCGATTTTCGATTTTCAATTTTGGATTGAACAGAGAAAATCGAAAATCGAAAATCGAAAATCGAAAATGATAAAAGCGATAAATATTTTTAAAAAATTTGGAGATCAAGAAGTTCTAAAAAGCATAAATGCTACTTTCGAACCCGGGAAAGCCAATTTGATTATCGGACGCAGCGGTGCGGGCAAAACTGTTTTACTTAAAATTCTCGTCGGATTAATTACGCCGACAACCGGTGAAATTTGGTATGATGACGTGAATTTCACAAAATTGGATAAAAAAGAATTGCGTGCGGTGCGTATGCAAGTCGGAATGCTTTTTCAAGGCTCAGCTCTTTTCGATTCCATGAGCATTGAAAGAAATATTCGCTTCCCTTTGGATATGTTTACGAATATGACGGCAAAGGAAAAAGACGATCGCGTTGATTTTTGTTTGGAGCGCGTGGGCTTGGAAGGCGTGAATAAAAAATTCCCTTCTGAAGTTTCCGGCGGTATGCAAAAGCGCGTCGGTATTGCGCGTGCGATTGTACTCAATCCAAAATATTTATTTTGCGATGAACCCAACTCCGGACTCGATCCGAAAACTTCAATAATTATAGACGAACTGATTCATAACATCACCGTCGAAAACAATATTACAACCGTTATCAATACGCACGACATGAATTCAGTGATGGAAATCGGCGATACGATATGTTTTATTCATGAAGGTATGCTCGAATGGCATGGCACAAAAAATGAAGTATTGACGAGTACGAATGATGAACTGCAACATTTTATTTTTGCATCACCGTTTTTACAACGTCTACGCGACAAAGCGTTGGGATCAATGAAAAAATAGAAAACAAAAAGCCGCTCGAGAGTAACTCTCGAGCGGCTTTTTATTTTCAAGCCTATCCGGAAAATCAAATTATAAATCCAAAATCTTATTGCCTGTCGGGTTTTGCTTCAATACTTTTAATAAGCCAACCGGCGTATTGATCCCATATCCAATCTGTGGTAAAAGTACCGGAAACATTTAACGTATCTTTACTCGAAGGTAAAATATCAGATTGTTTATAAGTACCTTTTTGCGTGGCAGCATCACCGGCAATTTCAATCGAAAGCGTTGTAGATTTTTGTGACAGTACATTTATATCTTTGTATTGCGACAAGAAATTTTTAATCGCTGCACGTCCATGTGCTTGTTTTCCTAAATCGCCATCTATCGTAAATAAACTTGCAATTGAATCGGCATCAACTTTTTGAAGGAAGTAGTCATATCTTTTCATCGCCGATTCTATTTCGTTGTTAGTATGTATAGGCTTGCACGCCGAAGACGCGCCTATCGTCGTTAATAAAAGTAAAAAACGCGAAAGTGGCAATGTCATAAGTTAAAATAAAAAATTTATTCGTACTGATTTTTTGTATAAAAACCGGATTCTTTCAAAAATTTTTCTTTTCTGAAAAGTTCTATATCCGATTCCATCATTTCTTGTACTAACATTTTCAAATCGTATTTCGGTTTCCAACCCAATTTCGTATTCGCTTTTGTAGGGTCGCCAATAAGCAAATCCACCTCAGTTGGGCGAAAATAACGCGGGTCAATAGCGAGAACTTCTGTGTCGATTTCTAATTGATAATCCGGATTGTGACAAGTTTTGACATATCCTTTTTCATCAATACCGTGACCTTTAAATTTTAATTCAATACCTACTTCCATAAAAGCCATGCGGATAAAATCGCGCACCAATGTCGTCGTGCCGGTGGCGATGACAAAATCTTCGGGCGCATCCTGCTGAAGGATTAACCACATCGCTTCGACATAATCTTTTGCGTGACCCCAATCGCGTTTAGAATCAATATTACCCATCCACAATTTATCTTGCAAACCCAATGCGATTTTAGCAACACCGCGTGTAATTTTTCGCGTCACGAAAGTTTCTCCGCGCATCGGCGATTCGTGATTGAATAAAATACCGTTACACGCAAACATCCCGTAAGCCTCCCTGTAGTTTACAGTAATCCAATACGCATACATTTTTGCAACGGCATACGGCGAACGGGGATAAAAAGGCGTTGTTTCTTTTTGCGGAATTTCTTGGACCTTTCCGTACAATTCGGATGTCGAAGCCTGATAAATGCGCGTTTTATTTGTCAATCCGAGAATACGAATGGCTTCGAGTAAGCGCAAAGTTCCGATACCATCTGTATCTGCAACATATTCCGGTGTTTCAAATGATACGCGCACGTGCGACATAGCACCCAGATTATAAATTTCATCCGGTTGCACTTCTTGAATAATACGAATTAAATTAGTCGCATCACTCAAATCGCCGTAATGTAAAATGAAATTGCGATGATCAACGTGCGGGTCTTCGTACAGATGATCAATTCTGTCTGTATTAAAAAGCGAGGCGCGACGTTTGATGCCGTGTACAATATAATCTTTTTTTAAAAGTAATTCGGAAAGATAGGCTCCGTCTTGTCCGGTTACACCGGTTATTAAAGCGACTTTAGACATTTATTTTTAATTGTTAGTTGTTAGTTGTTAGTTGTTAGTTGTTAGTTGTTAGTTGTTAATTACAACCTATAACTAATTATTATTTTATTTTTGCTCTTCAAAAAATGTTTTTACACAGTTGGCTATAAAGTTTTGCATCTCACTTGAAAGTTCGGTGTGCATCGGCAAAGATAAAACTTCTTTACAAAGTTGTTCGGTAACGGGTAAATCTGCACCGGTATAATAATTTTTAAAAGCCTCCTGTTTGTATAACGGCACGGGATAATAAATCATACTCGGAATACCGTTATCTGCCAAATATTTTTGAAGTGCATCGCGTTTACCATTTTTTACAAGCAGGGTATATTGATGAAAAACGTGCGTAGAATTTGGTTGTCGTTTAGGTATCGCCAAACCTTTTAAAATTTTAAAAGATTTATCGTAAAATTTTGCTGCTTTTTGTCTTGCTGCCGTGTATTTATCCAAACGTTTCAATTTAATATTTAAAACGGCTGCTTGCATGGCATCTAACCTTGAATTGACTCCCACTACTTTATGAAAATATTTTTTATTTTGGCCATGATTGGCAATCATTCTAATTTTTTGCGCCACCTCATCATTATTCGTCATCAATGCACCGCCGTCACCATAGCAACCGAGATTTTTAGAAGGAAAAAAAGAAGTGCAGCCAATAAGCCCAATCGTACCCGCTTTTTGTATTGTGCCATTTGAAAAAGTATAATCTGCGCCGATAGCTTGCGCATTATCTTCTATTACAAATAAATTATGTTTTTTTGCCACTGCCATTATTGCTTCCATATCACAACTTTGTCCAAAAAGATGAACCGGAACAATAGCTTTTGTATTGGGTGTTATTGCTTTTTCAATAAGCGAAGCCGTGAGGTTAAACGTTTTCGAATCACACTCCACCATAATCGGCGACAAGCCCAGCAATGCAATAACTTCCGCAGTAGCTACATAAGTAAAAGCCGGCACAATAATTTCATCGCCAGGCTTCAAGTCAAGAGCCATTACCGCAATTTGAAGTGCATCCGTACCATTCGCGCAAGGAATAACGTGTTTAACAGCCAAATAATTTTCTAAATTTTTTTGAAACGCTTGAACCTCCGGACCGTTAATGAAAAGCGCGCTTTCCATACAATTTTTTAATGCGGCATTCACTTCCTTTTTAATTGACTTGTATTGTTTCTTCAAGTCAACCATTTGAATATTCTGAATCATGATTAAGAATTACGAATTACAAATTACGATTTACTTTTGATTTTTGTAATTCGTAATTCGTAATTTATTTAAAGTCTCCAAATATGGATATCGGATTTATTAAAATCGTATAAACCTTTTAAATCGAGAAGTATTGGTTCTTTTTTCATGATGGATTTAAAAAAGCCAATATCATAATCTTTAAATTCATCATGCGCAACAGCAACAACGACGGCATCATAATCTTTCCCGATTTTATCGGAAACGGTTAATTTATATTCATGTGCGACTTCATTCGGCGATGCGAACGGATCATAAGTATGTACGTTGATGGAAAAGTGCATCAATTCGTGAATCAAATCAGCTACTTTAGAATTTCTAATATCCGAAACATTTTCTTTAAAAGTAATGCCTAGAACTAAAACTTTAGCTTTCCCCGGATTTTTTCCGCGTTGAATAAGTAATTGCGTCAATTTTTTTGCAATCCATGCCGGCATACCATCATTGATACGTCTGCCGCTTAAAATTACTTGCGGGTCGTAGCCCATTTGAATAGATTTGTGCGTCAAATAATACGGATCAACACTTATACAATGGCCGCCTACTAAACCCGGTTTCAGTTTAATAAAATTCCATTTAGTCGCCGCCGCATCAATAACGGCTTGCGTATCAATACCCATTTTATCAAAAATCATTGCCAATTCATTCATCAAGGAGATATTCAAATCGCGTTGCGTATTTTCAATCACTTTAGCGGCTTCCGCCACTTTTATGCTTTGCGCTTTGTAAATCCCTGCAGTAATTATTTGCCCGTAAGTTTTAGCAACATTTTCCAATGCATCTGCATCGGAGCCGCTTACAATTTTTAAAATCTTATCTATTGAACGGTCTTTATCACCTGTATTAATGCGTTCCGGCGAGTAACCCGCTTTGAAATCTTTTCCAAATTTTAAGCCCGAAAACTGCTCAATCACCGGAATACAATCTTCTTCGGTACAACCCGGATAAACCGTTGATTCATAAACAACGTAATCGCCTTTCTTTATAACTTTTCCGATGGTTGTTGAAGCCTTAATGAGTGGCGTTAAATCCGGTACTTTATGCTCATTCACAGGAGTCGGAACGGTGACAATATAAAAATGTGCTTTTTTTAAATCATTCGGATCAATTGTAAACTCAATATCTCTTTCATTAAAATCATCGGGTTGGATTTCGCGAGACGAATCAATGCCATGCTTCAATAAGCTAATTCTGTGTTCATTAATATCAAACCCTATGACTTTAAAGTATTTTGCAAACTCCAACGCTAACGGCAAACCGACGTATCCTAATCCAATAACTGCGATGCTTTTTTTTTTTAGTTGGAGTAATTCGAACATTTACAATTTTATTTTTTTTGTACTAAACGTTCGCGCAAAATGATTTAGTAAATAGCTTATTTTACAGCTTATTTGTTACAGATTGCTTTTGTTCAAGCACTTAAAACGAATTCTTTATTAGAAATTACGTGCGGGTAACTCTTTAAAAACTTTATAAAGTAAATTACTTTGAGGAAAAACAATACCCCATGCCGTAAGAAAAAGTATTTTCAAATCAGTAATAAAAGAGAGATTTTGTTGATACCATTTTTCAGCCATTCCTTTATAAGGCGTAATTACATTTGTATAAAAATCTTGGGCATCACCTCCCTTTTCTTTGACTTCAGTTATTAACGTTTCTTCGTCTCTAAAAATGATTGAACCAATACCGGTTAGTCCCGGTTTTACATTGTAAATCACTTTTTTAATATCTTCCGGATAAACTTTAAAACTTACGGGCATTGTAGGTCGGGGACCTACAAAACTCATATCACCTTT
>JAYTIA010000645.1:0-8234 GCA_043732145.1 Saprospiraceae bacterium | reverse complement strand
CTGTTATTGGCAATAGTAATTCTGAAAACATAAAGTGAAAATAGTTTTTCACACGTTGTTTAAAATCTTCTTTGTGTATCATTTCCTCACTTTCGTGTAGCATCATGCTGCAAACGTTTGTTGTGTTGACGAGCATAATGACGGTAGAAAAAAAAGACAGCATCACCATTTTATAATCTGTATCGCGCCGAAATTCATTTTTATCTTGTCCCTCTTTAATAATTTCTTCTAAAAGGCTTTGGTTTTTTTTAAAAGCCTCCATCAGTTTTTCACTATTGCGCGAGCGTTTTTTCAAAGAGAGTTCTCTGTAAATTATTTTAGCAAAATCAGGTGATGATATAATTCTATCAAAATAAGCTGATATCGCTAAGTCCAATTTTTCAACCGATGTAATATCTAATTTCTGAATACTGCGCAATCTAGAACCGAAAGCCGGCACACGTTCATCCACAATCGCATCGAACAACCCATCTTTTGAATTGAAGTAATAAGAAATTAAAGCCATATTCACACCGGCATCAGATGCAATCATGCGCGTTGTAACAGCATCAAAACCATTTTCCGCAAAAAGTTTAATCGCCGAGCGCATCAAAACTTCTCTTTTATCTATTACTTCTGTCGGTGATTTTGCTTTATACATTAAAGAGATTTTTTTTCACGGTGCAAAGTTAATCATTTGATTAAACTTGTCAATCATTTGATTAAATTTTTTTTGAAATTATTTTATTCTTTGAAAATTCTACCTGATCAATTTACAATTCAAAATGTTTTGCCGGTTTTAAACAAAAGCAGCATAGGGTGACAAAGTATTTGTACAGTCGAGTTTCATGTCCTCGTCCGATTTTTTGTTACTTCCGTCGAATATTTGGCGCAAAAATTTGGTGCGTTCAAAAACTTTACGGAAGTTAGCGTGATTTTATAAAATCACTGACATATTTTTGTCTGTAATTAGCATTTTACCATTATCTAAATCAAAATGATAAATAAATTTAATTGTATGCTTCTGTCGGCAATGCTCATTGCCGTTTTTACTTTTGCGCAAAACCCGGAAATAAAACCGGAAAGTCAAGCACGTTCTGTAAGTTTCGGCGGATTGCGTGTGCGTTCTATCGGACCGGCAGTGATGTCTGGTCGCGTGAGTGATGTGGAGGGTGTGAACAGCGATCCGGCGATTTTTTATATCGGTGCGGCAAATGGCGGTGTTTGGAAAAGTATCAGTGGTGGCGCAAGTTTTCGTCCGATTTTTGATGATTATCCGCAAAGTATCGGAAAAATTCGCGTGGATCAAAATCATCCGGATACCGTTTGGGTCGGAACGGGTGAACCTTGGGTGCGTAACTCTGTAAGCGTTGGAACGGGTATGTATGTTTCACGCAATGGCGGTTCGACTTGGGAGTTTAAAGGTTTGCCGACAACAGAACGGATTGCTAATATTCAAATTGATCCGCGTGATTCAAAAACGATTTACGTTGCAGTGCAAGGTGCGTTGTGGAGCGATTCGGATGAACGCGGTATTTATAAAACCACGGACTTCGGCACAACTTGGACAAAAATTTTCTACCTCAACGAAAAAACTGGCGCGGCTGATTTAGCAATGGATCCGAGCAATCCGGATGTTTTATATTGTGCGATGTGGGAACATCGTCGCCGACCGGATTTTTTCAATTCCGGCGGAAAAGGTTCCGGATTATATAAAACAATGGATGCCGGCAAAACTTGGAACAAAGTTGAAGGCGGCGGTTTGCCTTCTGGTACACTCGGTCGTATAGGTGTCGCTTTTGCTCCGTCGAACCCAAAGACGATGTATTTAAGTATAGAATGCGAAAAACAAACCGAAAAAGGTATTTATAAAACAATTGACGGCGGAAAAAATTGGTTGCGTACCAACAGCGATTTCAATTCAACGGTGCGTCCGTTTTATTTTTCGCGCATTGCGGTTGATCCGACAGACGAAAAAAAATTAATTAAAGCCGGTTTGCAAGGTATTATCAGTGAAGACGGCGGAAATACTTTTCGCACGATTGGTTCGGGTGTACACTCCGATATGCACGCTTTTTATATTCATCCGAAAAACCCGAAAAATATTATTCTCGGTTGCGACGGTGGTGTTTATATTTCTGCCGACGGCGGTTATCTTTGGAAACATTGCATGGATTTACCGCTCGCGCAATTTTATCAAGTCGCAGTTGACAACGAAGAGCCTTACAATGTTTACGGCGGTTTGCAGGATAACGGTTCGTGGTATGCACCGAATGAAACAGGCAGCGGCGTAAAAAATCAAGATTGGAATATGTCTTCCGGTGGTGACGGGTTTTATATTTTTCCAAGTCCGGTGGATAAAAATATTGTTTTTTCAGAATCGCAAGGCGGTGATTTTGTGCGCTCGAACAAAAAAGACGGTACGCAAAACGATATTAAACCGATGCCGAAAGTCGGAGAACCGGAATATCGTTGGAATTGGAATACGCCGATTGCGATTAGTCCGACGAATCCGAATAAAATGTATTACTCATGTCAGTTTTTATTTAAAACTTACAATGCAGGAGATTCTTGGACAAAAATTTCTCCGGATTTAACGACGAATGATCCGAAACGTCAAGATAAAAAAACGGGTGGGTTGAGTTCAGATTGGTCGGGTGCGGAAACAAACACCACAATTGTACAAATTGCAGAATCGCCAAAAGACTCCAACGTGATTTGGTGCGGTACGGATGACGGTAACGTACAAATAACTTCAGACGGCGGCAAAACTTGGTTGAACGTCATTGATAAAATCGGCGCACCGAAAGGTTTGTGGGTGAGTCACGTCGAACCGTCCCATTACGACAGAAATACTTGTTACGTTACGATTGACGGACACCGCAGCGGTGATAAAAAACCTTACGTTTATAAAACAACGGACTTAGGTAAAACTTGGTCGTCGCTAAACGTTGAAGGTGTTGATGCCTACGCACATTGTCTCACGGAAGATATTGTGAATAAAGAATTATTATTTTTGGGAACAGAATTTGGTTTATTTATTTCGATTGATGCCGGCAAAAGTTTCAAACGTTTCATGAATAATATCCCGAAAACGGCGATTATGAAAATGGTGATTCAACCGACACAATCGGATTTGGTGATAGCGACGCATGGCCGCGGCATTTTTATTTTCGATGATCTAACGGCTTTACGCGCATTGACGAAAGAAATTCAAGACAAAGATTTTCATTTATTCGCCACAAAACCGAAAGTTTATCAATTGCGTAAAGGTGGCGGTTGGTTTGGCGGAGCCGGTAATTTTCAAGGTGAAGATAAATCGGACGATGTACAAATCGTTTATTATCAGAAAAAACGCCACACTTTCGGCGATTTTAAAATCGAATTGTTCGATCCGAGCGGTAAATTTATGAAAGAATTATCCGCAGGAAAATCCGCCGGCATTAATGTCATCAACGTTCCCACAATTTTGCCGATGCCGAAAGCTGCACCGACAACAAATATCGAAGCGATGGGACGCGGTGCATTTCCGCCGAGTTTGCCGGAAGGTACTTATACTTATAAAATCACGAAAGGCGCGAACGTTTACAACGGCAGTTTTTTAATTAAATATGCCGACAACTGTCCGTATCCGATTGCAGACAGAAAACAACAACAAGATTTATCGTTGAAAGCATATGATCTGGTGAATCAATTGGGTTATGTTTTTTATCAAAATAAAAGTATCGCTGAACAAGCAACTGCGGCAGCAAAAAGTGTAGAAGGTTCGGATAAAAAATTAGCCAAACAACTCACCGATTTTTCGACTGATTTACAAAAATACAACGCTTCTATAACAACGCTCGACGGCGATTTTTATATTGCTGCCGGCGAACATTTGCGCGAAGAATTATCGCGTTGTTATGCTGCCATCGTCGGTTTTCCCGGTAAAGTTTCTGATACACAATTAGATCGCTTAAAATATTTTGAAGGAGAAATCGCCAAAGTCAATAAACAATTTGCGGATTATACAACCCGTATAAATACAATAAATGCGGGTTTAGTAAAAGTAGGTAAACCGGCTTTAGCGGTTAAACCTTATGCTGCTTTCTTAGACGGGAAGTAAAACGCGATTCTTAAAATCAAAAAAAGATTGGTTTTTTGACAGTTTTCCTTTGCGAAATTTGCGAAAACCTTTGCGAAATTTGCGTTTAATTTTAACGCAAGGTTCGCAAAGTTCGCATTTTAATTATACACCATTGACCGAAGAAATAAAAAAGAACTGTTGCGTCGCGAAAAGCAACATAAAATAAAAATTCTTTACGCCGTCGAATCCGGCAGTAGAGCTTGGGGTTTTGCATCAAAGGATAGTGATCGCTTTCTATTCTGCAAATCGAATTGTTGAAATTCTATTCCGGTATATTGCTGATGAACGTTTGAAAATCAAATCATGAAAAAAATAATTTTACTCGTCCTTCTAATTTTGGTTTTAGGAATTTATTTATACCCTTCTGAAAAATTTACATTTGAAGATAATTATGCGCAACAGGATGAGATTTTAACGTCACTTCAAAATTTCAGAAAAGAACCGACGCATGAAATAGAAATCGGCGGACAAAATTGGAAATATTACAGCGGCGGAATCGGAGACACTACGATTTTGTTCCTGCACGGCATGGGCGGTTCTTATGATATTTGGTGGCAACAAATAAATTATTTCAAAAATAAATACAGAATCATAAGCCCGACTTATCCGCCCGTAGAAAATTTAAAAGATTTATCTGCGGGTGTAATCGCTATTATCGATAAAGAAAAAGCAAATAAAATTATTATTGTAGGCAGTTCACTCGGAGGGTATTTAGCACAATATTTAACTCAAAATTTTCCGGACAGAGTTGTTAAAGCATCATTCGGAAATACATTTCCGCCCAACACAATTCAAAAAGCAAAAAACGATAAGCTGACAAAAATAATGTCATTCCTACCCGAATGGTTTGTAATTAAAGAAATCAGAAAAAAATACAACGCCGAAGTAATTCCCGCATCCGAAAATTCGCCAATTGCTAAAGCATTTTTAAATGAATTATTGGGTAAATACGTCACTCGAAAAGTTTTTTTGGCGCGTTATCATTGTGTAGTAGATCCTTTCGAAGTAAAAGTAAATCCGACTATTCCTCTGCAAATTATTGAAGCAGACAATGACCCTTTAGTTGAAAAAGAAATCAGGGAAATGCTCAAATCAACTTATCCGCAAGCAAAAGTCATTACCCTCCATAATCAAGGACATTTTTCCTATCTGAGTGAAGCGAACCAATATAATAAAATTATTGAGGATTTTATTGGCAATAAATAACAAGCAACTATAAACAAAGGACAATGAGGTTAATTTGGTGAAAAAGTTAATTTCTTCTTGTAATCATAAACTTACAATAGCTTATATCTCCGGAAAACACCTAACTTTGTAAAGTAATCAAGGTTTAAATAAATTTTAAAAAAATGATACAAACGCCTGCACCGCTTTCCAATATGCAAGTCGAATTGTTGAAACTCTATTCAGCAGGTATTGCGGACGAACATTTGGATGAACTTAAAATTCTTATCGCCAAGTTCTTATTTGCTAAAGCACGTTCAAAAGCCGATAAAGTTTGGGATGAAAAAGAATATACTGATGAGATTGTTAACGCTTTGACACATAAAAATGATTAATCGTGATTTACGTATAGTGATTGATACCAATAGGCGAATTCAAGTTCCAAGTGCAACAAATAAAAAAATTTTGGTGAAAATTTTGGTAGTCATTAAAAAATCTATAATCAACAACACAATTAGATGTTTAAATTAAAAACCTCCGAAAGAAAAATATCTCTCGAAGGTTTTTTTTATACCCAATATTCAATATCTGAAAAATCAATTCATCAACTCATAAATCCCCGCGATGCCTTGTCCACCGCCGACGCAGGCTGTTACTAAACCATATTTATTGCCGCGCCGACGCATTTCGTTGAACAATTGAACAGAAAGTTTCGCGCCGGTGCAACCCAACGGATGTCCAAGCGCCAATGCACCGCCGTTGACGTTGACAATATCCGGATTTAATCCCGACTCTTGAATGACGGCGAGGGCTTGTGCGGCAAAAGCTTCGTTGAGTTCTATTAAATCAATATCTTGTAATTTTAATCCGGCTTTTTTCAACGCTTTCGGTATCGCGGCACATGGACCAATACCCATCGTAATCGGTTCAACACCTGCAACACTACACGAGAGCATCCGCGCAATCGGTTTTAAATTCAGTTTATGCGCCAATGAATTGCTCATCACAATCACAAACGCCGCGCCGTCGGATGTTTGCGAAGAATTGCCGGCAGTGACAACGCCTTTTGTATCGAATGCCGGACGCAATTTTGCCAAGCCTTCCATACTCGTATCGGCGCGCACGCCTTCATCCGTTTTCATGATGAATTTTTTCGATTGACGTTTGTCGTTTTCTACCCAAATTTCTTCCACTTCTACCGGCACAATTTCGCTCACAAATGCACCGTTCGCAATGGCAGCCGCCGCTTTTTGATGCGAACGCACCGCAAAAGCATCTGCCGCATCGCGCGTGATGTTAAATTTTTGCGCCACCGCTTCGGCAGTTAAGCCCATACCGACGACATAATCGGGCGTGTCGCGGGCGACTTGATAACTCGGCGCAAGTTTATATCCCGTCATCGGAATCATACTCATGCTTTCCGTTCCACCGGCGATGTAACACTCACCCATGTTCGCTTTTATTTTCGCAACGGCAATGGAAATCGCTTCCAATCCCGACGCGCAATAGCGATTGATGGTGAATCCCGGCACTTCTTTACCCAAAGCACGCAAAGAAATTTGTCTGCCGAGTTGCAAACCTTGTTCGCCTTCCGGATTCGCACAGCCGACAATCACATCATCCACGAGCGACGGATCGAGTTCCGGCACTTGCGCCATCAGGTGTTTGATAATTTCGACGGCGAGATCGTCGGAGCGATAATTTTTGAAGCTGCCGCGTCCCGCTTTGCCTATTGCAGAACGATAACCGGCGATGATATAAGCGTCTTCCATTTGTCAATTAATAATTAATAATTAATAATTAATAATTAGGATAGAGCGATTAAGAATTAATAAGTAAGAAGTAAGAAGTAAGAATTGGAGTTAGAAATTAAGAATTAAGAAGTAAGAAGTAAGAATTGGTTGGTGTTTCAAATTTTAAAAACAAGAAACTAAATTCTTATTTTTTCTTTACTCCCAAATCTTAATTCTTAACTATTAATTCTTAATTGTTCTGTCCCAATTCTTACTTCTTACTTCTTAACTATTAATTCTTAATTCTTAACTCACGTTCCTTAACTATTATTTTTTGTTTTTAGAAGTCGTTAAAATTGCTGATAAAATTTTACACAATTCTTCTGTATCGTCAATAATACTTTTTGCTTCAGATTCATTGACATATTTTAACTCAAATAACAACTTTAAGCAAAACCCACTTTCTCTTGCTTCTTTGTAGGCGATACTTAATTTTGAAATAAAATCGCGATTAGATTGCCCACCAAGCGCTTCTTCCACATTAGCTCCAATTGACGTTCCGTTTCTCATCAATTGTTTTGACATATCAAATTCCCTTCTTTCTTCTTTCAGTAACTTACATAATTTCACAATTCTAACAGCATAAGTAAAAGACTTTTGCTGAATAACATTATCAGTTTTCATAAACACAGTAGTTAAAAATCAAAAATCAAAAATAGATTTATGAACAAAATTAATTCTTAATTCTTAATTCTTAATTCTTAATTACGAAGCGGTTTATTATTCTGCAACATGTATTGTATTCGCTCCAAAGTTTTTTTCTCACCGCAAAGAGAGAGAAATGCTTCGCGTTCAATATCCAAAAGATATTGTTCACTCACACGTTGCGCGCCGGTTAAATCGCCGCCCGAAAGTACCCACGCAATTTTTTTCGCAATTTTTATATCGTGTTCCGATGCGTAATGGCCCAATAAAAGTGTGTGTGCCGCTACATATAACGCTGCAAGTCCGGTTCTACCGAGTACTAAAATATCTTTTCGCGGTGCTTTCGGTACGTAATTGTCGGCGAGGTCTAAAACTTTTTTCTTTGCATCTGCAATCGCGCGATCTTTATTAGTAACGACTGTATCTTTTCCGTGTTGCAGATAACCGAGATTAAATGCTTCGGATGCACTCGTGGAGACTTGCGCTTGTGCAATCGTTTTAAATTTTTCTATGAGTGTTGGAATTTG
>JAYTIA010000644.1:0-8248 GCA_043732145.1 Saprospiraceae bacterium | reverse complement strand
CATAAAGTTGCCGGCAACTGATAACGGTATTTTAAAACCGCTGTAAGTGTATTTCAGATTTGAATAAGAAATATGATAGTTCACAGTAAAAGTTTGCGTGCCGTCAGGTGTATTGCCGAGACTGTCCAAAACAAACAAACCCGTTGAGGCATTTAATTCATGTTTTCCGGATTTATAATTGCCGGACAACTGAAACGCTTTTAAAGTTTTATCCAAATCAAAGGTTTTTCCGCTACTGAGAATAATAAAATAACCCGCAGCCGGTTTTAATTTAAAATTGTCGCTTACCTTATATTCATAACTTCCGTATAAACCTTCGGGTGATATATCTTGTGAGATAAACATTTCATCGTGTGTATAGAAAGGAAAAGAATTTTTACCTGCCCAAGCCATAAAACTACCGGCTGTATATTTAATAAAAGCACGGTCTAAACCTATGGGTAAGACAGCAAATTCATTGGCACCGGCTGTAACATTCGGTGATTGTTGATCATTTGCGATACTTGTTCTTATTCTTGCACCAAAACTCAAAACGTTTGAATACTGATAATTGAACCCAAAACGCAAACGAAAACGAAACCGTTCACGGTCAGCAAGAACTGAGCCATCTTGAGTTGTTACATTCCGATCGAGTTCCGGTCTGAAACGCATATCGCCGTAAAACGATAATTTTTTATCTGCATCTGCCGGTTTTGTGAGCGGTGGTAGAGTTGGTGAGGGTGTTGAAACTTGTTCAGGTGAAGTTTTAACAACGCTTTGGGCATTTGAAATCGAAAAAATAAAAGCAATAAAAACTATGCAGAACATAATTTTTAAGGAAAACTTATACATAAGAATCTATTTAATTGACTAAAAAGAAAATTTAAAGTCGCAAAAGTAGTAAAAAAAAATTTAAGGCAAAAATTTGAATATAAGTTTAAAATTTCGCCTTAAATTTGTGGAACCAAGTGCAAAAACTAAAAAAAAAATTAAATAAATGTCAATACCTGTTCAAGAAAAAAAACTCATTCGCATTCTCTCACTCGACGGCGGCGGTATTAAAGGTATCATCACAGGAAAAGTTTTGGAGGGATTAGAGATCAAACTCAACGAAGAATACGAAAAACGCAATGGAAAAAAACCCGATAGACCTTTACGTTTAAGCCAATTTTTTGATTTTATCGCCGGCACAAGTACCGGTGGTATTCTTACTTCTTTGATACTTTGTCCGGAGACCAAAGACTCAAAATACGCCAAGTACAGTGCTGCCGAAGCCGTGAATTTATATATGGAACACGGCAGGGAAATTTTTAAGCCAAGTTATTCCGGTTTGTTGCCGGGTTTGTTCAACGGTATTTTTGGTCCGAAATACGGTGATAAAGGTATTGAAGCACTACTGAAACAATATTTGGGCGATTACGAACTCAAAGATATGCTTGTGCCTTGTCTCATTGCAAGTTACGATATTGAACGCCGTCGCGCAGTTTTTTTTACTTCCGATGATGCAAGAACAGATCCGGGCAGTAATTTTCCGATGTGGCAAGTAGCGCGTTCAACATCTGCCGCGCCGACATATTTTCCGCCGGCAATGGCACAAACTGTATCAAGCCTAAGCAAAAAAAATGACGTCAACGATCTGTATCACATTATTGACGGTGGTTTATTTGCTAATAACCCGACGATGTGTGCTTTGGTAGAGGCGGTAAAACTTTTCAAAACAAAAGATTCGGATGGCAATGAGCATTTGCGTTTTCTCAACGATTTTTTTATAGTTTCAATCGGCACAGGTACGGTCGAAAAACCATACCCTTATCCGAAAGCTGTCGCTTGGGGTGTTTTAAAATGGTTGAAACCGATTATCAGTATCATGATGAGCGGTGTTTCAGAAACGGTTGATTATCAGTTGGGTAAATTATATGCCATGATGCGGACTGAAGGACAATATTGGCGGATAAAACCTTCGCTCGGTAATGCGGATAGTGAGATGGATAATGTCACGGTACAAAATTTACAAGCCTTATACGATGCCGGTGCAGAGTGTAGTTTTGAAAATCAAGCAGTGTTAGATTCGATTGCGAATATTTTGATGGATAACGCTTAATAATTGACAATTGACAACACTAATGGTAGTTTGTCAACTGTCAACTGTCAACTGTCAATTGTCAATTAAAAACTGTCAATTATTTAAATTTTTTCCAACAAATTGCGCATATTGCAGTGTGCTAAAACTGTTTTTTCAATATCGGCAATAGCGATGCGTTCTTGTTTGAGTGTATCACGGTCGCGAATTGTAACGGTATTATCTTCCAAAGTTTGAAAATCAACTGTTATACAATACGGTGTACCAATCGCATCTTGACGGCGATAACGTTTGCCAATCGCATCTTTTTCATCGTACTGACACGGGAGCGCGTATTTCAAACTGTCGAAAATTTTTGAAGCGGCACTCGTGAGTTCTTCTTTGTTTTTCAAAAGCGGCAGTATCGCACATTTTATCGGAGCCAGCGCCGGATGAATTTTTAAAACGGTACGCAAGGCATCATCACCTTGAGCATCCGGAACTGTTTCTTCTTGAAAAGCGTTTGACAAAACGCTCAAAAACATTCTGTCCAAACCTACGGATGTTTCAACTACAAACGGAATATAACTTTCGTTGAGTTCCGGATCGAAATAATGTAATTTTTTTCCGGAAAACTCCTGGTGTTTTTTTAAATCGAAATCTGTGCGCGAGTGAATACCTTCCAACTCTCGAAAACCGAAGGGAAATTCAAATTGAATATCTACCGCAGCGTCGGCGTAGTGCGCCAAATTATCGTGGTCTTTAAATTTTAATTTCGCCGACGAAGTACCGAGTGCCAAATGCCAAGCCATGCGTGATGCTTTCCATTTTTGATACCACTCTTGTTGCGTACCTGGTCGAATAAAAAACTGCATTTCCATTTGTTCAAACTCGCGCATCCGGAAAATAAATTGACGTGCCACTATTTCGTTTCTGAAAGCCTTTCCGATTTGTGCAATACCGAACGGAATTTTTTGGCGCGTAGATTTCTGCACATTCAAAAAATTAACAAAAATTCCTTGCGCGGTTTCCGGACGCAAATACAATTTACTTTCTTCGCCCGTAATATTGCCGAGTTGCGTATTGAACATCAAATTGAATTGTCGTACTTCCGTCCAATTTTTTGTACCGCTTTCCGGATCAGAAATTTCGAGCGTATCAATCATATTTTTCAAACCCACCATATCGTTGTTCTTCATCGCCTCGCCTAAGTCGGCTTCAATTTTATCCGCTTTGATTTTGTATTCAACGCAACGCGCATTGGTTTCTCTAAACAGCGTTTCATCAAAAGATTCTCCGAAACGTTTGGCGGCTTTTTCAACTTCTTTATCAATTTTGGCGTGAATTTTTTCAATTTCACCTTCAATCAATTGATCGGCGCGATACCGTTTTTTAGAATCTTTATTGTCCAACATCGGATCATTAAAAGCATCCACATGACCGGAGGCTTTCCAAACTTTCGGGTGCATAAAAATGGCAGCGTCTATGCCGACAATATTTTGGTGCAATTGCGTCATCGCTTTCCACCAATATTCTTTAATATTATTTTTCAACGCCGAACCGTACGGACCGTAATCATACACCGCCGCTAATCCGTTTTCATAAATTTCGGATGAACCGTAAACAAATCCATACTCTTTAGAGTGCGCTACTATTTTTTTAAAAATATCTTCTTGTTGAGCCATTTTTTGATTTTCGATTTTCTCCGGCATAAATGCCGGAGAATTCTGCAAAGATAGTTGCACAATAATAATTCCAATTAATGAAATGAATTGTTTTCTTTGTGTTTTAAAATAAAATTATAGCTTTGAGCTGTTAGCTTTAAGCTTTGAGCAAAATTTATTGCGATAAAAATTAAAAATATTATCTACAAATTTATTATTTTCTTAAAATTCAGCAATGAATATTTTATCTTTATTTCTGAATGAGTAGTCTTCCAAAAAAAATAATTTCTCGCAAAGACGCTAAGCCGCCAAAAAAAATAAAAATCTTAGCGACTTAGCGTCTTTGCGAGAAATTATTTGAAAGACTTTGATTTGGTTAATATAATGAAAACACGAAAAAAATAAACTACATGAGCGCATCCAAATTATTAATTGTTTTAGCGGTGGCGTTTTTATACGCCTGCAACACCCAACAAGAAAGCAAGACCGGCGACAAAGCAAGTACGCAAGCAACAATTGCCCCTTTGCAGGTAACCGTAATAGCCGACTTGCCTGACAGCTTGAAGCCCAAAACCATTGCTTTAACCGGTATGCCAAAACCTTTAGTGGTAACCGTGCCCACGCGCTCGGGAGGCGCTTATAACCAAACCTCTCCGGACGGCAAAGCAATAAAAATAAATCTGGAGCCACCGGTCATCAAGCCGCTGGAGGTATTAAAAAACGAAAAAGGAAAACCCATTTTAGACCGCGAGGGCAAGCCGTTTATTATGGGTGATGGCGGCAAATCCAATTTCACCAATTTTAACACCGATAATGGTCTTGCTTTGGATCAAGTTTGTTGTTCTAAAATAGATAACTGGGGAAATCTTTGGTTTGGCACTACGGGTGGCGGGGTGAGTCGTTATGACGGCAAATCCTTCACCAATTTCACCACCGCGCAGGGTATGGCAAATAGTACAGTTTTGAGCATTGTAGACGATAAAAGCGGCAATCTTTGGTTCGGCACTTGGGGCGGCGGCGTGAGACGTTATGACGGCAAATTCTTCACCAATTTTACCTCTGCTCAGGGGCTGGCAAATAATAATGTTTGGAGCATTTTAGAGGACAAAAGCGGAAATCTTTGGTTCGGCACTGATGGCGGCGGCGTGAGCCGTTATGACGGCAAATCATTCAATAGTTTTACCGTTGCGCAGGGACTGGCGAGTAATCGTGTTCGGAGCATTGTAGAAGATAAAAGCGGCAATCTTTGGTTCGGCACTGCGGGTGGCGTGAGCCGTTATGACGGCAAAACATTCAATAGTTTTACCACCTCGCAGGGTTTGGCAAATAATTTTGTTTGGAGCATTGTAGAGGATAAAAGTGACAATCTTTGGTTCGGCACACAGGGTGGCGTGAGCCGTTATAACGGCAAATCCTTCACCAATTTCACCACCTCTAAGGGGTTGGCAAGTAATAACGTTTATAGCATCTTAGAAGATAAAAGCGGCAATCTTTGGTTCGGCACTCAGGGCGGCGGCGTGAGCCGTTATGACGGCAAAACATTCAATAGTTTTACCATTGCTCAGGGGTTGTCAAATAATACAGTTTTGAGCATTGTAGAAGATAAAAGCGGAAACCTTTGGTTCGGCACTCAGAACGGCGGCGTGAGCCGTTATGACGGCAAAACATTCAATAGTTTTACCGCTGCTCATGGGTTGTCAAATAATATTGTAGTGAGCATTGTAGAAGATAAAAGCGGCAATCTTTGGTTCGGCACTGCGGGTGGCGTGAGCCGTTATGACTGCAAATCCTTCATCAATTTTACCGTTGCTCAGGGGTTGGCTAGTAATACTGTTTTTAGCATAGTAGAGGATAAGAGGGGCAATCTTTGGTTCGGCACTGGCGGCGGCGGCGTGAGCTGTTATAACCGCAAATCCTTCACCAATTTTACCACTGCTCAGGGGCTGGCAAATAATGAAGTTCTGAGCATTTTAGAAGATAAAAGTGGAAACCTTTGGTTCGGCACTCAGGGCGGCGGGGTAAGCCGTTATGACTGCAAATCCTTCACTAATTTTACCACCGCTCAGGGTTTGGCAAATAATACTGTTTTTAGTATTATAGAGGCTAAAAGCGGCAATCTTTGGTTCGGCACTCAGGGCGGCGGCGTGAGCCGCTATGACAGCAAATCCTTCACCAATTTCACCACTTCTCAGGGCTTACCAAGTAATAGTGTACTGAGCATTTTAGAAGATAAAAGCGGCAATCTTTGGTTCGGCACTGAGGGCGGCGGCGTGAGCCGTTTGTTGCGTAAAGACGTGGAGATATTGGAAGGAAAAACGGAAAAAATCAAAGAGGCAGGACCTGTTTTCTTTGATAATTTCACGACTGTAAATGGTCTGGCAAATGATGTGGTATATGATATTGTGGAGGATAAGCAAGGGAATATCGTTGTGGGTACCAATCTCGGTTTCACATTAATTCCCGCTAAGGCGAGTGCTCTGCCTTTTTCTATGGTCAAAAATGATCTTGAATATTACAATAGCCCCACCGGCTATCCTGTAAAGGATATTAATCTGAATACCATCTTTTGCGACAGTAAAGGCATTATATGGGCAGGCACAGGCAGTGAAAAAACCGGATTGATGCGATTTGATTATGCGTCATTACACAAGCATATCGAACCGCCAACTTTGGTTATACAATCCGTAAAAGTAAAAAATGAAAATATTTGCTGGTATAATCTTCAATCAAAGAATGTAAAGAAAAATCTTCAAGACAGTTCAACAGCTTTATTGCAGGAGTTCTTGGCTTACGGGAAAATTAGAACAGCATCTGAAAACGATGCCATTTTAAAGCGATTTGGGGATATTCGATTTACGGGCATTAGCAAATATTATCCCTTGCCTCAAAATTTAGTTTTGCCTTACGCGCACAACCAAATTGGTTTTGAGTTTGCTGCCATAGAAACTACCAGACCTTTTCTCGTAAAATACCAATACATGTTGGAGGGCTATGACAAAGACTGGAGTCCTGTGACTAACCGTTCCAATGCCAACTTCGGCAATATCCATGAAGGTACTTACACGTTTAAACTCAAAGCCCAAGGTGCAAACGGCGTTTGGTGCGAACCTGTAAGTTATACTTTTAAAGTTTTGCCGCCTTGGCATCGCACTTGGTGGGCATATACTATTTATGGATTACTGTTCCTTTCCGGATTAAGGATTTTCAGCAAATGGAGAGAACGCAACCTAATAGCAGAAAAAGAAAAATTAGAGAAGACAGTGGAAGAAAGAACTTCAGAAGTAATTAAACAAAAAGAAAAAGTAGAAAGCACGCTTACTCAACTCAAAGCCACACAAAACCAACTCATTCAATCCGAAAAACTCGCGAGTCTCGGCGAATTGACGGCAGGTATCGCGCACGAAATTCAAAACCCGCTCAACTTTGTCAATAATTTTTCTGAACTCAGTGTTGATTTGGCGAAAGATATTAAAGATGAAATGCACAAACCGGAAATTGATAAACCTTACGTCGAAGATTTACTCACCGATTTAACCGCCAATCAAGAAAAAATTAATCATCACGGCAAACGTGCGGCGAGTATTGTGTCCGGTATGCTCGAACATTCTCGCGCAAGTACCGGTAAAAAAGAATTAACCGACGTTAATAAATTGGCTGATGAATATTTTCGATTGAGTTATCACGGTTTACGTGCAAAAAATAAAGATTTTAATGCCGAAATGATTACGCATTTTGATGAAACGATTCCGAAAATAGAAATTATTCCGCAAGACTTGGGACGTGTGATTTTAAATTTGATTAATAATGCGTTTTATGCGGTGAATGAAAAACGAATTTTGGACGACGGACAACGGACGACGGACGACGGAAAAAATACGTTAGAAGAAAAAGTCGAACCAACCGTTACTGTTTCGACAAAAAAATTAGACAATGCGATTGAAATTCGCGTAAAAGACAACGGAACCGGAATGTCGGAAGCTGTTCGCGCAAAAGTTTTTCAACCGTTTTTCACTACCAAGCCGACAGGACAAGGAACCGGTTTAGGTTTGTCTTTGGCTTACGATATAATTACGAAAGGACACGGCGGCACTTTGAAAGTTGAAAGTACGGAGGGCGTAGGCTCGGAATTTATTATTCAATTGGGCAATAAAACCTGAAAATTCAAAAAAATAACTTAATTTGTTGCCTTATTTCACGTTCCTTAACTGTATTTTCATCTCAACTCAAACATGAATAAATTTTTTTTAAGCATCGGCATTCTTACTGCATTGCTACTCGGTTTTACCGGTTTCAAATTAATTAAAACTTTTGAAATAACCGCAGGTACAAAAATTACGGTTTACACAACGGCGCAGAGTACGAACTTGCGTATGACGGCAACGGATACTTTAAAGTTCAGCGATTTCGGGCAACCGAAAGAAACGCAACCTTGCGTTTTTGTGGATCCGACAAAAACTTTTCAAACTTTTATGGGCGTGGGCGGTGCGTTGACGGATGCGAGTGCCGAAACTTTTTATAAACTTTCTAAACCGGCGCAACAAGAAAT
>JAYTIA010000643.1:0-8250 GCA_043732145.1 Saprospiraceae bacterium | reverse complement strand
TAAGGTAAGAGCAACATGCGGTTTGATGACACATATATTCGGATCAATCGCAACTGCACTGCTTTTTTGGCTTTTTTAACCCATTATTCGCATAACTAGTTATTGGTTATTGGGTATTAGCTATATTTTTAACCCTTACCCAATATAAAATATCTAATACCCATTTTAATAAAGTTCATCTAAACGCATTTTTAGGTATTTATTCACCACATAAAATGTGCTAATGTAACTGATAAAAACGCCGAGTAAAATTATAACAAGTGCGCCAATATAAAAAATCGGCAGTTTTAAAAGTTCGTTAAGAGAAGGTATATTTTTTTGAACAAAATACCAGATACCGGCTAAAAGTACAATAGCGATTATAGCACTTCTAAAACCATTTAAAATACCGCGTCGGATGTACGGTTTGCTGATAAATCCCCACGTCGCACCAACCAATTCCATATTTCTAATTGTAAATCTGTCGGAATATAAATGCAGCCGAATGGTGTTGTGAATAAGCGTGATGGCAACAATTACAAAAGCCAAAGCCAAAATTACAGCCATCAGCGAAAGTTTATAAATATTTTGCGCCAACTCACTCAACGTACTTTTATCAATGTACACGTCATTTACTGCTGAATTGTTGCGTATTTGACTTTGAATCGTATCTAATTTTTCCGAAACTAAATAATCCGGCGATAAATTTAGTACCCAAGCGTTAAAAAAAGGCAATGGACCGCCTTTCAGTAAAGCCGTTTCTTCAGGAAACTGTTTGCTCATTTTTTCAAACGCTTCTTCTTTAGTGACAAAGTGCAAAGTACTGCGTTGCGCGAAATCGCTATTTTCTAAAAATAATTTTACTTTTGCCAAACTCGCCGAATCCGCTTCATCTTTCAATTCCACCATCAAACTCAAATTATCGCGCTCGGTTTGCAGTTGTAGGTGCGTAAAAAGTAAAATTACACCACACAAACCCAACAAAAATAAAACCAAAGCTACGCCTATAATGGAGTAAAAATAATTTGTTCTGCGTCGCTGCATTTTTTTTGACGATAGATAATGGACACCGGACATCGGACAAATTTTCTATCGTCTGTTGGCCGTTGTCCATTGTCTGAATATTAAAAACGCGCAAAAGTAAATGTTTTATTGGTAGTTTTAAAATTTTGCAATGAAATAAATACAAGAACTTAAAAAACAAAAGCCCGAATTACCGGGTTTGAGAAATAATATTTTATTTATAAAAGGGAATTTTGTAAAAGCGGTTGTGCAAGTTAATGTTGCTCAAAATTGTTCCGTGAATGATTTTCCTTCAAACGCAACACATTACCGGATAAAACCGTTTAGACTATTTTAGAACTTTGTTTAATTTGAGATAAAAAAGTAAATCGTAAACCTAAAATCGTAAATCATTAAATGTATTTACTTGACAACTACGAAATAAAAGATATTACCAATTTAGAACTTTTAGCGAAACAAGTCGTCGAAGGTTTCATCATTGGGTTACACAAATCACCCTTTCACGGTTTTTCCGTCGAATTTGCGGAACATCGGTTATATAATCAAGGTGAGAGTACGCGCAATATAGATTGGCGCGTGTTTGGTCGCACAGAAAAACTTTTCACGAAACGCTATGAAGAAGAAACCAATTTGCGTTGTCAAATTGTTTTCGATGTGTCGGCATCTATGTATTTTCCGTACAACGAAAAAGTAGCGAAAAAGAAAATCGGTTTTGCGGCACTCGCAGCAGCTTCTTTGATGAATATTCTTATGAAACAACGCGACGCTTTCGGGTTGAGTGTTTTCGATACAGTGGTGCATGAGCATACCGGCGCAAAATCTTCGATGACACACTATCGTTACTTACTTGGCATTATCGAAAAATATATTAACGACGAAACACCTCTTAATCGTTCAACGGCAACCGTAGTTGCATTGCATGAAATTGCGGAAAATATTCATCGGCGGTCTTTGGTCTGTATTTTTTCGGATATGTTTGACGATGGTAACGATCAAGAAGCACTTTTTTCTGCACTCCAACATCTGAAATATAATAAACACGAAGTCGTTTTGTTTCATGTGGTGGACGAAGCCAAAGAATTAGATTTTGCTTTCGACAACAAACCAACTATTTTCGTAGATTTAGAAACTGGTGAAAAAATACGTTTACAACCGCACCAAGTTAAATCATTTTATACCGAACAGATAAATAAATATGTGGACGCGCTTAAAGAAAGGTGTTTGCAGTTTAAAATTGATTACGTACCTTGCGACATTAATAAAGGGTTTAAAGAAATTTTACAAACATATTTAGCAAAACGGGAAGGCATGCACGTATAAATAATGAACAACGCATAATGAACAATGAACAATTGTTTTAACTTTTTTTTCTATTGTCCGGTGTCTCCACATAATTCAACAAACATTAAAAACTATAATAAAAACACCAATTAACCGTTTTAAAACTCTAAGTTGACGAGTGAAAATTAATGATGTTTTAATTTTGTGAAAATGTTATCAATTATCATTTTACAAAATTGTTCGTTGTGTGTAGTTCATTCTTAATTTTTCATTACTTATGTGTTGGTTAGCTATTGAATACGCAACTAAATGATTAAACTAAATAGATTTTATCCGGCTTTCTTAAGTCTCGGTTTATTTGGAGGCTTTGCTTATTTTTTTTTGTTTCTGCCGGTGGTGCCGGAAACATTAAACAATGATGTTGTAAAATTCAACGCGCCTTTACCGATTGAAGACGCTTCACAACAATTAGAAAATCAAGGGTTTTTATCAAATACTTTCAGTTTCAAACAATGGTCGAGTTGGGTGGGTTTGAAGAACGTGCGCACCGGTCGTTTCAAAATAAAACCTAATTGGAGTGCTTATCAATTAGCAAAACATTTAAAAGAAGGTGAACAAGCACCGTTTAAACTCACACTTAATTTAGAAAAAACGCCGGCACAAGTCGCAGGTAAAGTGGCGCGAATTGTTGAAGGTGATTCGTTGAGTTTTTTAGAAACTTTTACCAATCCGATTGTTTTGGATTCATTGCATCTGACGAAAGATAAATTGATGTGCGTTTTTATGCCTAATACTTATGAAGTATATTGGCATACGGAACCACGAAAATTTTTAGACCGCATGGTGCGCGAGTATAAAAAATTTTGGAACGCAGATAGGTTATCAAAAGCACAAGCATTAAATTTATCACCCGAAGATTGTATCGTTTTAGCTTCGTTGGTAGAAAAAGAAACGCGACGCACGAATGAACGCCCGATTGTGGCGCGTGCTTATTATAATCGTTTGCAAAAACGTATGCGTTTACAATGTGACCCGACGGTTTATTATGCAATCATGGATATAGAGAAAGCAAGTACAACACGCCAACTTACGAAAAGCGATTTGTTGTTGCAACATCCGTACAATACTTATACCAACGAAGGTTTACCTCCCGGTCCGATATGTATGCCGAGTATGAATTGCATTGAATCTGTTTTGAACATGGATACGAATAATTATTTATTCTTTTGTGCCGAACCGAATGAAGACGGGAAATTATTATTCGCAGAAACTTTCGAGCAACACATCGTTAATGCCCGGCGTTTTCGCGAATGGTTGAATACGCGACAAACGAATAAATTATAGGTTATTTAGTCAGTTAGTAAGATAAAAAAAGCAAAATCATGGTAATGATTTTGCTTTTTTTATCTTGTAATTGAATTTTTCGGTCTATCGGGTCAATCTATAAATTATTAATGCTGCTCTTTTAATCAGTTTCGGATAATCATTCAATAAAATAGTTTCTCCGGGTGCGTGTGCGCCTTTCCCGTTTGCGCCAAAACCATCGAGACAATCAAGATAGTTGGCAATATAAGAAATATCGCCGGCACCTCGCGCTCCCGGATCGCCGGCTGTTACTTCTCCGTAACCCAAATCTAAACTTGCCGCGCTCACAATTTTAACGAGGGCTTCATTTCCGGATGTCGGAGGCATCGAAGGAATACCATCGGAAAATTTTATTGTAGCTTTTGTTCCGGGAAGATTTTGCGAAACTATTTGACGCATTGTCAAGCGGGCGTTTTCTTTTTGTTGTTCCGATAAAAATCTTAAATCACCAATCACTACTGTTTTCGGTGAAATAATATTTGTTTTTCCGGAAGCATCACCTCTTTGTGCAGCTTCTTTCACATTTACTTCCGACCCGCCGATAAAAAGTCCGGGGTTGAAGGTAAGATATTTTTCAGTGCTTAATTTTTCTCTAAATTCATTAATGATTCTCGCAGCTTCAAAAATGGCCCCATAACCGCCTGTACCAAACACGCCTGATGAATGTGCTTGTTTCGCTTCAACCTCTAAAGTCCAACCACTTGCACCGCGCCGCGCAGTTGCAATCGTATTCATGCCGCCGGCACTTTCGAAAGCTAAAGCGATATCGTGTCGTTTCCCTCTTTCGATAAAATCACCGCGACTAATTTCACGCGGATTGCCGGCATTTTCTTCATCTCCGGTAAAATAAATTGTGATGGAAACATCTTCCAATAAACCTTGTTTTTGTAAAGCAGTCAGTGCAGCAATAATTACTACATCGCCGCCTTTCATGTCATTTACACCTTGTCCGGTTGCAACGCTGTCGTTGAGTATTGTGTAAGGATTTGGCGGCATATCAGGTTCAAAAACAGTATCTAAATGTCCGATTAAAAATAATTTTTTTCCTTTTTTCCCTTTTTTGTAAGCCACTAAATGTCCGGCGCGTTTCAAAGAGTCAGGTAACTTGATCCACTCAACGGTAAAACCTAAATCGGAAAATGCTTTACCGTAAATAGCACCGACTTTTTTTACGCCTTGAATATTATAAGTGCCGCTGTTGATATTCACCGTTTGTTTCAACAACTCAATTGTTGAAGGCATATCAGTTTCTATGTTTTTCAAAAAATTTTGCTCGGTAACACTCAATGTTTGAGCATTACTTATTCTTAAGAGCATTAAAAAGAAAGAGAGGATGATTAATTTTTTCAAAACAATTAAAATTATTAATTAACAAAGTATTTTACCAATCACTACTCGCACCTCCACCACCAAAATCTCCACCGCCGAAACCGCCGAAACCACCGCCGCCCGAATCTCCGCCACCGTCGGAATTTCCGCCGCCAAAAATACCCCCACCGCCGCCAAAAAAAATATTAGGACCCGAACCAAACCCACGACTGCGTGATCCATATTGTGCGTAACGTGAACGATTAGAAATATACATAAAAAAAATCACCAACAAGATCAAGATGATGATAAATATCCAAAACCCGACATCACTTCCACTTCCAACATTTTTACCAATATTTTCGTTGACAAATTCGCCTTTTACGGCAGTGCGAATATCGCTAATGGCATTGTGCATCCCGTCATAAAAACGTCCTTCTTTAAAAGCCGGAACCATGTCTTGCTGTTCAATGCGTTTACACAACAAATCGGGCAAAGCACCTTCAAGACCGTAACCCGGCGAAATATTTATTTTACGCGGTTCTTGAGATATAATAATAACGATACCATTATTTTTTTGCTTGAAACCGACACCCCATTTTCTCCCGACTTCTAAAGCCCAATCTTCTATAGCATAATCGCCTAAACTTCTTACCGAAAGAATGACGATTTGATTTGAACTCGAGTCGCTGTACGCATCCACTTCCGATTCCAAACGCCCGATTTCATCCGGTGTGAATACGCCGGCGAAATCATTCACTAATCGTGGCGGATTAGGTCTGTCCGGTACTTTCGGCTGCGCAACAAGAAATGTCATTACCCCGAGCATAAATAAGATAAAACTCGCAAAAGGTTTTATTTTATTTTGAAACACCGAAGTAAGTCGTTGGAACAACACTAACTGAATTTTAACCGGATACAAATGATTTTTAATCAATTTTTTAAAATATTGTTCACTGTTCATTATTCACTGTGCATTACTTCAAAGTCATTCTTTATTTTTTATTTCTAATTTTCGTGGCGGAATTTTTAAATTTTTACACCGATTCGGGACAATTTTATCCATCAATTCAGCTCCAATGTCTGGGTCAATAAAATACCAAGTGATGCCTTCATCTTCGGACACACCTAACAAAAAATTTGTGACACGTATGGACTTCGCATCTTTTTTTTGAGTCATCACAATTGTTTGTAATAAAAGACAATTCACTATGCTGTCACATTTAACGAAATTAATCGGTTTACCGAACCCAAAAGAATCAATTGTCATTTCCAATTCAATTGTTTTCATTTGTTGAGTTACGGTTTCCGTCATTTTTTCCGCACCGCCCATCAACTGTATTAATTTCGGATGATTGTAACGCACATAACTGTCCCATTTCCGCAAATTAAAAAAAGCATCTAATTCACCCACGCGCACTGTTGCAGAAAGTTGCCAAATCAATGTATCTTTTTCTGAATTTTTTTGCGCTAATAAGCCACTTTTTATACCAACCACGATTGCAATTAAAATATAGTATTTCATAGTAGTTTTGTTTTTAAAAAAATTTCGCAAAGGCGTAAAAATAAGAATCTTAGCGATTTTGCGCCTTGCGAAAATTTTTGCTATCCATAAGCAATCTCATCCGGCAATTCATTCGCATCATTATCCTGATGCGGAAAAAGAGGCTGCATGACATCGCCGAGATGTTTAATTACATGACATAAACCATCTACCATCATATCTTGCTCGAAAAAATCACGTAAATAACCGGCTTCAGTACGCCAAAAATGAAAACCGAGATGTTGATGAATACCTTCGTCGCCAAAAACTGCAAATTTTTTATCCGTTAAAGCAATATAAATCAACACGCCGTTTCTTTGTTGCGTATTGAACATTTTTAAGTTTTTAAAAACTTCAATCGTTCTGCGTTCAACAGTTTCCGGACATTTATCCTCAACGAACACGCGGATTTCTCCCGAACAAACGCTTTCTGCTTGTCGAATCGATTTTAATATGCGATGTTCTTCTTTTACTTTAAAGAATCGTGTTTGAGTAGTATTAGCCATAATATTTTCGATTTTCGATTTTCGATTTTCGATTTTCGCAACTCCATGTTAAAAAATACAGGAATTGAAAATCGCAAATCGAAAATTATGACTATTTATTCGGTGTGCTCATATTTTTATTAAAATCATCCAAAGTGGATTTATTACTTGGTGCCTTTTGTGCTTCAACATCACCTTGGAATAATGGTTTCGGTTTAAATCCCAAGAAACCGGCAACTATATTTGTCGGAAAAGTTTCCGTCATATTGTTGTAGACCGTTACTGAATTATTGTAATCCGTCCGCGCAACATTAATTCTATTTTCAGTACCTTCGTATGCTACGCGCAAATCTTGAAATCCTTGATTAGATTTCAAATTAGGATACTGTTCTGCCACGCTGATGAATCTACCCATTGCAGAAGCAATTTGACCTTGATTCGCTTGAAATTCTTTAAGTTTTTCAGGCGTTAAATCAGCAGCATTTACGGTCATTTTTGTTGCACTTGCACGCGCATTAATGACACCTTCCAAAGTTCCTTTTTCAAATGTGGCTTCACTGGTAACAGTACGTACCAAGTTATCCATCAAATCAAAACGGCGTTGATATTGCGTCTGAACATTCGCCCATTTTGTATCCACATTATTTCTTGCAGGTATTATGGTATTGTACTTGCTACATCCGTAAACAAATAATAGCCCAACGGCTACGAGAATAAGTAAGGTTGACTGTTTCATAAAAATAATTGTGTAATTTAGTCCGTAAAATCGTTTTTCATTAAAAAAAATAGTGTTTAGTTTTTTAATAAAACTAATTCATGGCAAATTTAAAGAATTTTATGATGAAAATTTTTTTTTGTTAATTTTTTTTGTTAATTTTTTTCTAATTACACAATTCTAAATGAGTGCATTCCAAATTAAAAATCTTGAACTTCTTTCTGTAAAATCTTTGCACGCTTTCCTTTTAATTGTGATGCTATATAGCACTTAGTAAAATTTGATGTGGTAGAATTAATTTATTCATGCCCAAAAAGTTCCGTAAATCTTTTATCCCGATAAGCCCACACTTTTTTTAATTGTTTGCTGACGAAGAGCTTATCAATTAACGGTTCGAAAATCCAACCCGGAGATAAGTATGTAACGTGATCTGTCATCAAAACATAACCGTCTTTTTGTTCAAATTTATGTTCGTGGTGCCAGAGAATATAAGGTCCGCGCATTTGTTCGTCCACAAATCGAAAAGGTGGTTCCCATGCCGTGATGAGTGT
>JAYTIA010000642.1:0-3145 GCA_043732145.1 Saprospiraceae bacterium | reverse complement strand
AAAAAAAAATAAAAATTTTCATCAAACAGTATGCCAAATATTGAGTTGATTTGCGATTACAGTACGTTATGATGGGTTTACGCACATCGAAATGAATAGTTACGAATCGAACGTAAGGAATGAGAAAGAAATACTTTAACCCAATGCCTGTTTAAAATCAGCTATCAAATCCGCGTAATGTTCTATTCCTACTGAGATTCGCAACAAATTTTCAGGTGTAACACTTGCATCACCTTCAACTGATTTCCGGTGTTCTATCAAACTTTCTACGCCGCCTAAACTCGTGGCGTGTATGAATAATTTTAAACGTTGCGTCAATTGCATTGCTTCGTTTCTGCCGCCAATTACTTGAATTGAAAGCATCGCGCCGGGCAGTGACATTTGTTTTTGTGCAATTGCATATTGCGGATGAGTTTTTAAACCGGGATAACTGACGGACTCAATTTTTTTATGTTTACTTAAATAATCTGCTAATTTTTGTGCCGATTTCGTTTGTGTTTTTACGCGTAAAGGTAAAGTACGGATACCGCGTGCCACCAACCAACAATCGAAAGGAGAAGGCACGGCTCCACCGATTTTTTGAATTTTTCGCAACCGTTCCGCCAATTTCGGATTATCGTTAATGATAAGCGCACCACCAAGTACATCAGAATGTCCGCCAAAATATTTTGTCGTCGAGTGCATCGAAATATCCGCGCCTAAAACCAAAGGGTTTTGCAAAACCGGTGTCGCCCAAGTGTTATCAACGGCACACAGCGCATTGTTGTCGTGCGCAATTTTTGTAATGCCGGCAATATCTGCCAATTTTAACATCGGATTAGAGGGCGTTTCTATCCAAATTAATCGTGTATTTGGTTGCACTTCAGCCCGTATTTGCTCCAAATTGGATTGATCAACACGAGAAAACGTGACACCGAACTGGGAAAAAAAATCCTCCGTTAATAAAAAAATGCTGTAGTAGGCATCATCCGGCAGGATAACGTGATCGCCCGCACGTAAGGTTTGAAAAACGGCATTAATAGCCGCCATACCAGATGCAAAAGCGAAAGCATCAGAGCCGCGTTCGAGTATCGCCAAACTTTGCTCTAATACACGCCTGTTCGGATTATCATGACGATTGTAGAGATAGCCGTTTTCCGGAATAGTGCCATCAGCATTGCGTTCGAAAGTGGTAGATAAATAAATTGGCGGTGTAACAGAACCGTTGTTTTCGTGCAAAACAGTACTTGTTATTGCAATTGTATCAATGTGATTTTTTTTCATGATTTTATAAATTTTTATAAATTTTTATTTTCTCAGCCACCATATCCACGCCATAAAAACAAATTGCAATGGCAATCGCAACCAAGCTACTGTTAAATTTACACTCGGTTCTAAATTACGTACCGTGTCATTACCGGTAATCATATAAATATGTACCGTTAAATAGGATGCGAGCATAAAAATGATACCGATTGTTGCCGAATACCTAAATTTTTTCTGCCAAAAAGCAATACCAAGAATAATTTCAACAATACCGCTTAAAGCTACTAATGTTGCCGGAAACGGAAAATAAGTCGGCATAACGTGTATGAAGAAAGTCGGATTTTTTAAATGCAATAAACCTATTAAAACCAAACCGACTGACCAAAATTTGATACTGATGTTTTTTAAACTTTTCATTAATACAAAATTATTTACCGGTTATTTAACACTCAAAGCTAAAGTCTGCTAAATTTGTTGCCGATTTATTAAGTCGCTGTTGGGAGTTTTACTTTGTTACTTTGTATTTTAAATTTATTACTGACTGTTTTTGCTTTATTAAAATTCTAAGAAGTAAAGTATAATTTGGCTTTTTAATGCTCAAACATACAAAGCATTTTTCTAAAAAAACAAAATCATGTACAATATCTGCGGCATTCAACAAATAGGCATCGGTTGCGAAAACGTCGCCGAATCTTGGAAATGGTATCGGCAATTTTTTAACGTGGATGTGCCGGTGTTTAACGAAAAAGCGGAAGCGAAATTGATGTTGCCTTACACGGGCAACAAACCACAATCTCGTCACGCCGTTTTGGCAATCAATATGGAAGGCGGCGGCGGATTTGAAATTTGGCAATACACAAACCGCACACCGCAAAAACCTAATTTCGATATTCAATGGGGTGATACCGGTATTTATGCGGCAAAAATAAAATCGCCGGATGTTGAAAAAGCGTTCACGGATTTCACGGAAATGAATGGCGAAATACTTTCTGAAGAAATTGATATATCGCCGATAGGTGAAAAATATTTTTGGATGCGCGATCCGTTTGGTAATATTTTTCAAATCGTGCAAGCGCAAAATTGGTTTCAACGTACCGGAAAAAATACGGGCGGAGCTTATGGCGTCGTCATCGGTACGACGCATATTGATAGAATGACCGATTTTTTTCGTGATGTTTTGAAATACGATGTTATCGCTTACAAACGCAAAGATATTTTTAAAGATACTAAGTGTTTATTGAGTGGCAGTAATCCCTGCGAGCGCGTTTTGTTGCGTCATTCCGAACCGCGCAAAGGTGCATTCGCGCCATTACTTGGTGCAAGCGAAATAGAATTGGTGCAAGTATTTGATCGCACGCCGAAAAAAATATTTGAAAATCGTTTTTGGGGCGATTGCGGCTTCATTCATCTTTGTTTTGATGTGCGCGGCATGGATGCACTGCAATACGCTTGCACCGATGCCGGTTTTCCTTTTACCGTTGATTCTTCAGCAAAAAGTTTTGATATGGGTGAAGCGGCAGGACGGTTTGCTTACATCGAAGACCCGGACGGTACGCTGATTGAATTTGTTGAAACGCATAAAGTACCGATTTTAAAATCAATAGGGTGGTATCTTGATATGCAAAAACGCGCACCGGAAAAATCACTGCCGCGTTTGGTTATTCAAGCGATGGCATTGAATAGGGTGAGATAAAACCATGATTTTCAAGATTTAAAGATTTTTAAGATTTGCCGGCATCTTAGTAATCTTATAATCTTAAGAATCATGGTTAAATATTATTTTTGAATTAAACAAAACCTATTGTACTTTTGTCTTTTAGGAAAGACATTCAAGTACAGAAATTTTTATTATGCCGGGTGCATAAAATTCAGATTAAACAGATAACTTTATGGAAGATAC
>JAYTIA010000641.1:0-3145 GCA_043732145.1 Saprospiraceae bacterium | reverse complement strand
CTTGCTTCGAGGGGTTTATCGTTTTTATTTAGCTCCGCTACTTTCTTGCTGATGTACGTACCGGCAAAAGCTAAAGTATCCGCATCGAAAACATTTTTAAGTTTTATGTAGCGGTTTTTTTGATAAAAATCAATGGTATCTTGTGATAATAGGTACGGTTTGTCGAGAAGAGCTTTCATTATTCAAAATTTATAATTATAAGTCATAAAATCAAAACCTTGCAAAGAATTACCGGAAAAATCGAAGAGCGTATTGTTTTCCCAACTCGAACCTTGTCCCCATGCATCTTTCAGATTGGATGTTATCCATTCCGGTTCCCAATACATGATACCGGTGCCGCCGCCGTTGATGACTTGCTGCGTTAAATCTTTCATATAATTCAATTGCCCGGCAGGCGTGAACGGATAATCCGGCGTTTTGGTCGGGTCGGACATAATATTATTATAAGAATCGGCACCGGTATTCGTCCATGAATATGCTGTTTCAACAATCATGATTTTTTTGTTGAATTTTGTTTTCAAATTTTTTATTGTTGTACCAATGTCCGACATATTATTCACTGTTGACCATTGGTAATAATGCGATAAGCCCAGCACATCAAAATTCGTCACGCCCGCATTGACAATTCCTGTTGTCCACCAATCCGCCGTTTGCAGTTGCGCTTCGTGTAGAATGATTTGCGGTTTGATGTTCGAAGTTGCCGAAAAATCGCGTACTGCTTTGATTCCGCTTTTTAATAAATCTGCAAAAGGCTGAAAATTATTATTTAAAATTTTTCCTGTGGGCCAGCATATACCGTTATTGTTTTCATTGCCGATTTGAATCATTTCGGGTGTTAAATTTTTTGCTTTCAAATAATTTAAAACCGAAAGCGTATAATTATAAACTGAATCTTTTAAAACAGCAAGCGACAAATTTTCCCATGCTTTAGGCATGACTTGATGATCCGGATCTGCCCATGTATCTGAATAATGCAAATCAAGATTGATGCTCATGCCGGCATCTTTTGCGCGTTTAATTGTTTTAGCCACGTCTGCAATATCACTGTACAATACGCCATTATTAATCGTTGCCACCCACGTAGGCGTGTGCCATAAACGCACGCGTACGAGATTCATGCCACGATCTTTACACAATTTAAAAGGGTCTTTTACTTTTGAGGAATCGGAAAAAACGCCACCGAAATCTTGCACTTGATTGGTATAAGAAAGATCTCCACCCATGACAAATTTATCGGGTGAATAAAAAGTGCGCGTATCCGGTATAGGTGTAGGTGTTGGTGTCGATGTCGGTGTAACAACAGTACTTGTTGCTTTTTGACAAGATGCAGCCGACATCAGTATTGATGTGCCAATGAGTATTATTAAAGAAAAAATTTTTTTATAAGAAAAAAACATAGAAAAAATTTGAAGACGAAAAAGTAAACGATTGCGTAACTCTGCAAATTTATAATAATTCAAAACTAAAATTAAATAAAAATAGAGTAAAACATCAAAATTAATTTTTCTATTTTTGGTTTTGATTCATTTAAAGTAAGTCGTCCCGAATTTTTTCTGTCATCGTACACAATTTTAATTCTTTTCTTGCTATTAACATAAATATCGACTTTCTCTTGCCGATAATTCTTTATAAAGCGGAGTGAAAACAGTGCTCGAATAGTATTTTTGCACTATAAATGGCGATAATTCTTAAGTATTCTAATCTTGAAAATCTTGATTCATAAAAAAATATAATTATGACTAATGCACTCATCATCTTTATAAAAAATCCGGTCAAAGGCAAAGTAAAAACCAGATTGGCGCGTACGATCGGCAATGAATCGGCACTCGATATTTATTTGCAATTACTGGCAATGACGCGACTATTGGCGGAGAATTTTAAAACTGCCAAACGCTATGTATTTTACAGCGATTATATTGACACTGATGATGATTGGTCGAATACGATTTTTGAAAAAAAATTACAAATCGGTAATGATTTGGGCGAGCGGATGTACAATGCTTTCGACGAAATTTCAAAACAAAATCAAAAGGTGATCATCATTGGCAGTGATTGTCCGGACATTACTAACGAAATTTTGCAAACCGGTTTTGAGGCACTTGATACGCACAATTATGTTTTAGGTCCGTCTTTAGACGGCGGTTATTATTTATTGGGCAGTTCAACCGATTTCGAAGATTTCAATAAACACCAATTTTTATTTGAGAATATGATTTGGAGTACCGACAAAGTTTTTCCGGAAACAGAAAACCGTATAAAAAAAATGAAAAAAAAATTACTACTTTTGCCCACGCTGAATGATATTGATGACGAAGAAGATTGGAGAGAATGGTTAGTTAGTAGTTGTTAGTTGTAATGAAAAAAATAATTTACTACCAACAACTAATAATTAACCGGTATTATATATCTTGTGACGAAGTTTTAGAATAAGAGTCTTTTAGAATGGAGAGTTTGGTATAAATCTAAGATATAATATAGATTCGCCAATGAATGAAAACTTATTGCCGAAATTCAAATAAATTAATCATTTGATTAAATGAGTGATAGAAAAAAAGCGGTTCCGAAAATCAAAAAATCTTAAAATTATGTTAAAGCGCGTGCGTGCTATCAATTTTTTTAAAATAAATTAGAATTTTAGAGCAATTTTAGCGTCATAAAATGTTTTCGTTTTCTAATCGTGAAAAAAAAATGTATTTTTGCGTTATGGAAGTAACAAAAACACCTAGACGATTGTTTGTATCAAATGCGCAGGATTCGTCGCGAATGTTTAAAGCGAAATGGTTAGAATTGTTGTCTAAAGTGCATTTTACGATACCGCTTATTATTTATGTTCCGGTAATTATTTGGTGTTTATATCAAACAGGTTTCAATACCACCATTTTATTACGCTTTTTATTGGGGTTGTTTATCTGGAGCTTTTCGGAATATGTTTTGCATCGTTTTGTCTTTCATTGGACACCGCCCGGCAAATTGGGCGCAAGGATACATTTTATTTTTCACGGCGTTCACCACGATTATCCGAATGACAGATTGCGATTGGTGATGCCGCCGGGTGTGAGTATTCCTTTAGCTTTTTTATTTTTTTTCGCTTTTAAAATTACACTGGGCGCATCTTTTGTCTATTCTTTTTTTGCAGGTTTTATTT
>JAYTIA010000640.1:0-3153 GCA_043732145.1 Saprospiraceae bacterium | reverse complement strand
CCGAGAGAACGCAGCTCTGCTGCTTTTCAAAAAAAAACGCCCAAATCATAACTATTTAATGCTCGACGTTAAAGCCGGCAATATTATTATCAAATAATTTTTGCCCTTTACTGAACTATTAACAATTTACAACTAACCACTTATAACTAACAACTAACAACTATTTTAATGGATAAAATAAAAATCCTTTGGGCAGATGATGAAGCAGATTTGTTAAAACCACATAAAATGTTTCTTGAACAGCGCGGGTATGCCGTTACGATGGTATCGAACGGCCACGATGCTGTGGACGAGGTTGTACAAAATAAAGATATTGATGTGGTTTTTTTAGATGAATCCATGCCCGGCATCACGGGTTTGCAAACTTTAGAGAAAATAAAAGCCGTTCAACCGAATCTGCCGATTGTGATGATTACGAAAAATGAAGCGGAAAACGTGATGGAAGATGCACTCGGTAGACAAATTTTTGATTACCTTATTAAACCCGTCAATCCGAATCAAATTTTATTGACGCTGAAACGCATCGTTGATAGCAAACGTTTGGTCACGGAACGCACAAGCCAAGACTATCAGCAAAGTTTTCGAGAGTTGTTCATGGAAATTCAATCCGGTTTATCGCATCCGGAATGGTTTGATGTTTATAAAAAAATTATCGGATGGGAATTGCGCCTTGATTCGAGTAACGCAACAGATATGGGCGAAATTCTCGCCACGCAAAAATCGGAAGCCAATACAGAGTTTTCAAAATTTATCGTCAAAAATTATTTGGATTGGATGGGTGTAAAAAAAGAAAAAGCACCGACGATGAGTCATAATTTGATGCGCAATAAAATTTTTCCGAATCTTATTGCCGGTACACCTTCCGTGATGCTTTTACTCGACAATTTGCGATTCGATCAATGGAAAGTTATTGAACCGATCGTTTCCGAATTGTTCAGAGTGGAAGAGGAAGATTATTTTTACAGTATTTTACCGACGGCGACGCAATATAGTCGCAATGCAATTTTTGCAGGTATGATGCCCGCAGAAATTGAAACCCGTTTTCCGCAAATATGGTTGAACGACAATGAAGAAGGCGGAAAAAATATGCACGAAGCAGAATTACTCGACGAGCAAGTAAAACGCATCGTTCGGCGCGGCGATTTGAAAATAGATTATGTCAAAATTACAAATAATGCACACGGAAAACAATTAGAAGATAATATTTTGTCGTATCTCAAAAATGATTTGACAGTAATTGTTTATAATTTTATTGACATGATGTCGCACGCACGCACAGAAATGGAAGTGCTGAAAGAATTGGCGAGCGATGAAACCGCTTATCGTTCTCTAACGCGCTCATGGTTTATACATTCGCCGTTGTGGGCTGCACTGCAAACTTTGGCGAAGAAAAATATACAATTATTTATCACCACCGATCACGGAACAATGCGCGTAAAATCGCCGAGTCGCGTTGTCGGCGATAAAGAAACTACAACTAATTTACGCTATAAAGTCGGAAAAAATCTGCAGTACGAAAAAAATCATGTTTTAGAAATTAGAGACCCGAAAGCCGCCGGTTTACCGCGCCCGAATGTGAGTTCCGCTTTTATTTTTGCGCGTGAAGATTATTTTTTCCTGTATCCGAACAATTATAATTATTATAATAATTATTATAAAAACACTTTTCAACATGGCGGTATTTCTTTGGAAGAAATGATTTGTCCGGTGGTGCGGTTGAAAACGAAATAAAAAAAAGTATTCCGCTAAAACGTCGAATGAAAACGCCGATTTATCGAGTAGGTGAAAAAAAATGAACGCGTTGTTGTTTCTTTGAGTTGAAATTGATTGTTCAATTAAATTAAAAATAAATTTTTAATTTAAAATTTAATTCTTCAACTTTAAAAACAAAAAAAATGTTCAGAAAAATTTTACTCGTACTTGCGGCAGCTTTTATTGTTCTACAATTTTTTCGCCCGGAAAAAAATTTATCGAATGATAACACTCAAATCATGACAAATAAATTTGACGTGCCCACTGATATTCAAGAAATTTTCAAAACAGCTTGTAATGATTGCCATAGCAATCAAACGCATTATCCTTGGTATGCGAATATTCAGCCGGTAGCCTGGTGGTTGAATAATCATATCATAGACGGTAAACGGCATTATAATTATTCAAAATTTTCGGGCTTTCCTCTTTGGTTGCAACATGAAAAATTTGGAGATATCGCCGAGCAGTTAGAAAAAAATGAAATGCCGCTCTCTTATTACACACTAATTCATAAAGATGCTATTTTAACGGATGTTCAGAAAAAAAGAATTATTGATTGGGCAAAATCTAATCAAGATTCTCTCAAAGCCCACCACCCTGCCGATAGTTTGGTGAGACCAAAAAGAGGAAAATGATTTAAAATTACAAATTACGAATTACGAATTAATATTTTAATAGGGCGTTGCCCTATTCTGCTGCCTGTCGTAAGGCTTTCAGCCTATTTATTTTATTTAAGATTATTTGTAATTCGTAATTTGTAATTCTAAGTTAGGTCTTTTCCAATATCTTTTCTGAAATACTTTCCTTTATAATTTATTTTTTTAACGTCGTTCAAAATAAGTTGGCGCGTTTCTTCAATTGTTTGTCCAAAATTCACGACTACCATAACTCTGCCGCCGTTTGTAACAATTTTTCCTTCATCGTTAGTTATAGTACCTGCATGGAAAATTTCTGATTGAGGTGGTGCGTGCGGCAACAAAATCTCATCTCCCTTTTTGTAATCTTCCGGATAGCCGCCGGCTGTAAGTACCATGCCTACTGCAAAATGTTTTTCTTTTCTAATTACGGCTTCCGATAACTTTCCGGTGAGGGTTTGCTCAAATAAAGTCACCAAATCATTTTTCAATCTCGGAATAATGACTTCCGTTTCCGGATCGCCGAATCTGCAATTGTATTCAATCACATACGGTTCACCTTCCACACTAATCAATCCGAAAAATACGACACCTTTGTAATCAATGTTTTCATTTTGTAAACCGCGAATCGTCGGTTTGATGATTTTATTTTCAACTTTGCGTCGCAATTGTGCATCAAAAAATGGAACAGGCGAAACTGCACCCATACCGCCGGTATTTAAACCCGTATCTCCCTCTCCTATTCGTTTATAATCTTTTGCTTCCG
>JAYTIA010000639.1:0-8277 GCA_043732145.1 Saprospiraceae bacterium | reverse complement strand
TATCAACTTAAAGTTCATCTAAACTTAAAAAAACCTAAAGTTGAAGAACTTTTAAAAGAAATAAATAGAATAAGAACATGGTTGAACAATCAGTTAGACAAATGAGTCAAAGCGAGGCAATAGCAACTGCGGAAAACTATGTAAATAGTATTCGAAGTTTGGGTATTCTCGTCCGCAAGGCTTTTTTATTCGGTTCTTTTGCACAAGGGCGGCAATCTGAATGGTCAGATATTGATGTCGCGCTCGTTGCCGATAATTTTACGGGTTTTTCAGTTACCGACAAAATACCTTTTAGAAGGCTTCATGCCAAGAAAGAATTTATGGATATTGAAACACATACTTTTCCGACAAGTTCTTTAAAAGATCACAATGCTTTTTTAGAAGAGATTATCAAAACAGGTATTGAAATTTGTTGAGATACCCCGCTCGCAAACCATCTATCAAAAAATATGATGCGCTGTTTTCAGTCTACAGACTGAAATTTGCTATACGATACGTCTCCTGACGTGTCCGGTTTGCGAAATTAATTCAAACAAATACAACTCATTACACCACACGTCAGGAGACGTGTGTTTAATAATATATTTCAGTCAATAGACTGAAACCGGCGAAGTTATTTTAAAAATTTGATTGATACGGAATAGAATAATTTTGTAGAGACGCGAAGCATCGTGTCTCTACAAACACCAATAATTTAAATATGAACGTCGTCAAAATCGAAAAACATCGAAAACTCTTCTCGAATCTCCGGTGAAAGCAATTTATTTTTACGATTAAAATTTCATCAATTATTTTTCTCGAAAATAAATCTACGAGTTCATGCAAAAACCTAAAATGGATTCCGGTCGCTTGGAGGCGTTCAGCGATGGTGTATTAGCCATCATAGTCACGATTATGGTTTTAGAAATAAAAGTACCGCACGAAGCCGCAAATTTTGAAGCCTTAAAACCTTTATTACCGGTATTTTTAAGTTATATTTTGAGTTTTACAATGGTTTTGATTTATTGGAATAACCACCACCATTTGTTTCAACCTGTTGAAAGCGTGAACGGCAATGTGCTTTTAGCGAATGGATATTTGTTATTTTGGTTGTCGTTACTGCCGTTTGTAACCGGTTGGATGGGTGAAAATCATTTTGCCTCTGCGCCTGTTTTTACTTTTGCCTTTGTAATGTTTATGGCGGGTACTGCTTATTACATACTTGAGCGTGTATTAATAAAATTGAACGGGAAAGATTCAATTTTAGCAAAATCTATTGGGAAAGATAATAAAGGTTTGATTTCAGCAGGTTTACTTTTTATTTCAATGTTAACGGCTTTTCCTTACCCGATGGTTTCTTGCGTAATTTTTGTTTTAATTCCGGTGATGTGGATTATTCCTGACAAACGAATTGAAAAAACTTTGGGTGAGGAATAGTTTTTTAATTTCATTATCCGATATTTAGGTTCATCTATCGAATAGATGTGCCTATCGGTATAATGAATTTGTACACCTTGGTTTAATTGATTAGTTTTACGTTTATAAATTCAAATCCGATTTTAAAATTTAAAATTCTTTCTATCATGAAAAAAACGATTTTTCTTTTAGCCTTTTTATTGACCTCTGTTGCTTCTTTTGCTCAATGGACAATTGATAAAGGTCATTCTAAATTCACTTTTGTTGTGCAACACCACGGCATTTCAGAAGTAGATGGTTTTTTTAAAAAATTTGACGGCAAAATCACGGCAACAAAAGATGATTTATCGGATGCCGTTTTTGAAATCACGATTGAATCGGCAAGTATTAATACCGATCTCGAAATGCGCGACGGTCATTTGAAAAGTGAGGATATGTTTAATGTGGAAAAATTTCCTACGATTACTTTCATCAGCACTTCGCTGACAAAAATTGCCGGCAATAAATACACTATGGTCGGCAAATTGACAATGAAAGGCGTGACTAAACCGGCAACGTTTGACGTGACGATTAATGGTCCGATGGCGCATCCGGATCCGAAAAATAAAAAATTGCAATTGGGTATCAAAGCCCTCACGACAATTAAAAGAAGTGATTTCGGTATCGGCGGAAAATTAGCCAATATTATGGTGAGCGATGAAGTTCAAATTCGCGCAACAGGCGAATTTCAGAAAAATTAATAAGTAGGTGTCAGGTGTCAGGTGTCAGGTTAAATATTTTATTTCCTAAAACCTGACACCTGATACCTGATACCTGATACCTCATACCTTATACCTTATTTTAAATCAATCAAACAATGTCTAAATTTATTTCTGTCCTAATCGGACTATTTTTTATTTCAATCACTTCCGTTTCCGGTCAAAAATTTACTGAAACAAAAAAAGGTGATGTCTCTTTCATTACAAATTCCGGCGGACAAACGCTGGGATATTCGCAAAACTCTGGCGTAAAAATATTAACAGTTGACGGTTTTGCTTTCAAAGATTTAAACAAAAACGGTAAACTCGATAAATATGAAGACTGGCGTTTATCTTATGAAGAACGCGCAAAAGATTTAACATCTAAACTATCTATCGAACAAATTGCGGGTTTGATGCTTTACAGCAAGCATCAATCGCTTCCGGCGCGTGCGACCGGATATTTTGCGGGTAAATATAAAGGTAAAACTTTTCCGGAAAGCGGTGCCAATGCGGAAGATATGACTGACCAGCAAATTGAATTTTTATCAAAAGATAATTTGCGACACGTACTTATTACAACCGTTAAATCGCCCGAAGTTGCGGCAAAATGGAACAATAAAGTTCAAGCCCTGTGCGAAGGTTTGGGATTTGGTATTCCTTCCAATAACAGTTCCGACCCGCGCAATGGTACGGTTTCAAACATGGAATTTAATGCAGGTGCGGGCGGACAAATTTCTATGTGGCCCGCTTCATTAGGTTTGGCTGCTACTTTTGATCCGGCGTTAGTTGAACGCTTCGGAGAAATTGCGGCTACTGAATATCGCGCTTTGGGTATTGTCACTGCACTTTCACCGCAAGTAGATATTGCCACCGAACCGCGTTGGAATCGTGTGAGTGGTACTTTCGGAGAAAACCCGCAATTATCTGCGGCGATGGCAGAAGCGTATTGCACCGGTTTTCAAACTTCAAAAAGTATTCAAGAAACTGAAAATGGTTGGGGTTTCGGCAGCGTGAATGCGATGGTAAAACATTGGCCCGGCGGCGGTTCGGGTGAAGCCGGACGCGACGCGCATTTCGGCATGGGTAAATTTGCTGTTTATCCTGGCAATAATTTCAAAACACATTTTATTCCTTTTACGGAAGGTGCATTTAAGTTGAAAGGCAAAACTAAAATGGCTGCCGCCGTAATGCCTTATTACACTATTTCTTGGAATCAAGATACAAAAAATAAAGAAAACGTCGGCAATTCTTATAATAAATACATCATCACTGATCTTTTGCGCGATAAATATAAATACGACGGCGTAGCGTGTACAGATTGGAGTATTACCGGCGATAAAACGCAAATGGATAATTTTACAGGCGGTGGTAAACCGCATGGCGTTGAGTTATTGAGCGTTCCGGAGCGGCATTATAAGGTTTTAATGGCGGGTGTGGATCAATTTGGCGGCAACAATGAAGCGGCTCCAATTATCGAAGCGTATGCGATGGGTGTAAAAGAACACGGTGAAACGTGGATGCGGGCGCGGATGGAAGTATCTGCTGTCAGACTTTTGAAAAATATTTTTCATGTCGGTTTATTTGAAAATCCATATTTGGATGTTGAGAATACTAAAACCATTGTCGGCAAACCGGCATTTATGCAAGCCGGTTTTGAAGCGCAACTCAAATCAATTGTTCTTTTGAAAAATAAAAAACAAACTTTGCCTTTACAAACCGGCAAAACGGTTTACGTGCCTAGAAAATTCACACCTGCGGGCAGAAATTTTATGGGTGAACCAACACCGGCAAAATCGGATTATCCTGTCAATATAAACATCGTAAAAAAATATTTCAAAACGACAGACAATCCGGATTCCGCAGATTATGCTTTAGTTTTTATTAATAATCCGAACACCGGCAACGGTTACGATTCGACAGATGTGCGCAAAGGTGGTAACGGATATGTGCCGATTAGTTTGCAATACGGCGAATATACTGCGACAGAAGCACGCGAAACAAGTTTAGCCGGCGGCGACCCGATGGAAAAATTTACGAATCGCAGTTATAAAGGTAAAACCGTAAAAGCAACGAATATTTCCGATTTGGCAATGGTAACGGAAACTTACGCAAAAATGAAAGGCAAACCTGTTATTGTTTCTGTAACGATGGATAACCCGATGGTGTTCAGCGAGTTTGAAAAACAAGCAGATGCTATTGTGGTTAATTTCCGTGTTCAAGACCAAGCACTTTTAGATATTATTTCCGGTAAATCCGAACCGTCAGCTTTACTCCCGATGCAAATGCCTTTGGATATGTCCACTGTAGAAAATCAAAAAGAGGATGTTCAACAAGATATGAAATGTCACGTTGATTCAGAGGGATCGGTTTATGATTTTGGTTTCGGGATGAATTGGAAAGGACACATCAAAGACGCGAGAACAACGCGATTCAAATAATTTTTGATTATTGATTAAATATCTCTATAGCATCGGATTCATTTTCGATGCTATATTTTTTTAAAAATGAATTCTGTCGGGGTAAACTAAAACTTTGTCGAAATTAAAGTGCAGAACACAACTAAAGGCTATTCTTTGTTTTATTAATTCATTGATAGTCAAATATAAAAAATGCTAAAAAATTCGACAAGTTTCCTAATTGTTTTTTTATTTTTATTGGGAGGTTTTGAATCCGATTTGAATGCATAAAATGAAAAACAAAAACCGGTTGTCGATTCAACTTTGTATAAAATTATTGCTCATCAAGATTCAATTTTATTTAACGCCTTTAATTCGCAAGATTTAGAAACGATGAAGAAAATATTTTCAGAAGATTCCGAATTTTTTCACGATAAAGGCGGTTTAACTACTTATGACAAAACAATAAGTAATTTTAAAAAAATGTTTGATCAAAATATTGGATTGAAACGAGAGTTAATACAGGGCAGTCTCGAAGTTTATCCCATTAAAGATTTTGGTGCACTTGAAATTGGTGCATATACTTTTTGTCATATAGAAAACGGGAAAAATGACTGCGGCACTTTTAAATTCGTTGAGGTATGGAAAAATAACAAAGGCGAGTGGAAACTTACACGTATCATCAGTTATGATCATTGATGAGACGATGGATGATAGATTTAAGTTGAAAATTTTTTTTGAAAATAAAAACGCACGAAGAAAAATTTTCTTCGCGCGTTTTTATTTTTTGCAAATTCAGAATCCAAAATTAATTTATCGCTATCACCGATTTTATTTCCGGCAACTGCTGCATAATGGCGCGTTCAACCCCGGCTTTCATCGTCATTTGCGACATGCTACAATTGCTGCAATTGCCGAGCCATTTAACATGAACGACCATTTCATCTGTCACATCAACGACTTCCACATTACCACCGTCAATGGCGAGGAACGGGCGAATTTCACCGAGAGCGTGATTTATTTTTTGTACTAACGAACTTTTAGCTTCAAGTACCATGCATTTTTAAATTTCTTTAACTATTAAACGTTATTTAGATTAAATAGTTTTAGCAAAAGTACATCCGGAAATATTAGTAACCAAACTTTAATAAATTTGAATTTTTGATAACGATTGTGTGTCTTGCCGAGAAAAAATTTTGAATTTATTTTTTAAAAAATAAATTATTTCAAACAAAATATTTATTTTTGTTCTCGATTTATTAATTAATTGTTTTTATTTATAAAAAATAGCATCGCATGAAATCAGTAACACCTAATTTAATGACGGATGACGTTAACAAGACCGCCGATTTTTACGTAAAACATTTTGGCTTCAATGTTGTAACAACAGTTCCAGATATGAAAAATTCGGAAGCGGGCAAATGGCAATTTGCTATTCTCGTCAATGGCGGTGCAACTTTAATGATACAATCGCGTGGTACTTTAGCAGCGGATATAGCCGAAATGAAAGACAAAAAAACGGGCGGTACATTTTCTTTATTTATTGATGTAGATGACGTTGAGGCACTATTCGAAAAAGTAAAAGACCATGTAGCTTATATCCACAACGGTTTGTACGAAACGTTTTACGGCACACGAGAATTTACTGTTTGCGATTTGAACGGTTATTATCTTACTTTTGCGCAAAATTTATCAAATAACTAAACAATAGCTCATGCAAAATTTATTTCTCGAAACAACTTATCAAAACATTGGGCAGAGGATTGAAAAATTAAAACCGGAAGCACAACGCCAATGGGGTTTGATGGATGTGTCACAAATGATGGCGCATTGTTCCGGACAATTGGATATGGCAACGGGTAAAGTCAAACGAACTGATGAAAGCGATTTTGTCAGCCGAAATATTATTAGGCGTGTACTACCGTTTATCAATATTATACCTAAAAGTACGCCCACGTCAAATGACTTAAAAGTAATTGATGCACGTGATTTCAAAAATGAAAAGCAAAGACTTTTAAGCAATTTAGAGGCTGTTTATAGAGCCGGTATGAAAACTACTTGGTTTCCACATCAAAAATTCGGAAAACTTTCGGGTCGAGAATGGTCGCATTTAATAGTCATACATCTTGATCATCATTTACGTCAGTTCTCAAATTAAAAAAAATTTCAACAATGACTAATACTGCAATTAAAGACTTAGCACCTTCGCAAGTCACATACTCCGAAGATAATATACGCACACTTGATTGGAAAGAGCATATTCGTTTGCGTCCCGGTATGTACATCGGCAAACTCGGCGATGGCAGTACACCTGACGACGGTATTTATGTTTTATTGAAAGAAATTATTGACAACTCGATTGATGAGTTCGTGATGGGGCATGGAAAAAATATTGATATTAACATCGAAGATGGTACGGTTTCAGTGCGTGATCACGGGCGCGGGATTCCTTTAGGAAAAGTGATTGATTGCGTTTCGCAAATAAATACTGGCGGTAAATATGATTCCAAAGCATTTAAAAAATCTGTCGGTTTAAATGGTGTCGGAACAAAAGCCGTGAATGCACTTTCCGATTATTTTAAAGTACAATCGGTGCGCGAAGGCGAAACAAAAATCGCGGAATTTGAGCAAGGTGAATTAAAAAAAGATCATAAACTCGCTAAAATTCAACAAGCCGACAACGGTACGTTCATGCAGTTTCGTCCGGACAGTATCATTTTTAAAGGTTATAAATACCGTTCGGAATTTGTTGAATCGCAGTTGTGGAATTATGCTTACCTCAATACGGGATTAAAAATTAATTACAACGGCAAATCTTTCATTTCCAAAAATGGGTTACTCGATTTGCTTACGCGAAAAATCGGTGAAGAACCGACAGAATATCCTATCATTTTTATGCGCGGCGAAGATATTGAAATCGCCATGACGCATGGTAGACATTACGGCGAACATTATCACTCGTTTGTAAACGGACAAAACACAACCCAAGGTGGTACGCACTTAAATGCGTTTCGAGACGCAATTGTAGATACAGTACGCAATTTTTATAAAACAAAATATGAAGCGCAAGATATTCGCACATCTATTATCTCCGCTATCAGTGTGCGCGTTGAAGAGCCGGTTTTTGAGTCGCAAACAAAAACAAAACTCGGGTCGGCAACCATTGCGCCCGACGGCCCGACACTTAGAAGTTTTGTCGGCGATTTTATAAAAAAACAATTAGACGATTTTCTGCACAAAAATAAACCAGTTGCGGAAGCTTTGAAACGCCGCATCGAACAAAATGCGCGTGAACGCACGGAAATTGCCGGTATAAAAAAATTGGCGAATGAACGCGCCAAAAAAGCGAACATTCACAATAAAAAACTGCGCGATTGTCGTTTTCACCTCAATGAAAAAGGCGATGCCGAAAAAGTTTCCGGTTCAACTGTTTTCATAACTGAAGGTGATTCTGCAAGCGGTTCGATTACAAAAGCGCGTGATGTTGAAACGCAAGCAGTGTTCAGTTTGCGCGGCAAGCCGTTAAACTGCTACGGTATGTCGAAGAAAATTGTTTATCAAAACGAAGAACTCAATCTTTTGCAACACGCTTTGAATATCGAAGACGGTATCGAATATCTGCGTTACAACCGCGTCGTTATTGCTACTGATGCCGATGTAGATGGCATGCACATTCGTTTGTTATTGCTGACTTTCTTTCTACAATTTTTTCCGGATTTGGTGCGTAACGGACATTTATATATACT
>JAYTIA010000638.1:0-3154 GCA_043732145.1 Saprospiraceae bacterium | reverse complement strand
AAAAACATAAATGAGTGCGTTCACCAACGTACCTGCTAACAAAAACCATTCAGCCATTCGGTATTGACTATCCGTAAAGCTGTCCGAATTTTTGGAATCGAGATAGTAACGTACAAAGCGACAATAAAAAAAATTGAGCAGGGCTAAATATACGAGTACTGATGAAGGTATCAAAAATTTAAAATCTAAAACGTTTCCCAATTCATATCCGCGCGAAATCAATAGGTAAATAATAGCAACAAATACAAAAGCCCAATAATAAAAATATTCCGGTTTGCGCCGACTCCACGCTAAACTTCCTATATAAAGCAGTTGAAAAAAGGCAACTCCGAAAATAAAAAACATCCAAAAACCGGTTCTTTGGTTGTCATAAAACTCTTTATAAATCTCTGCTTGAATTTTTCGATACTCTTTTACCCGAATTTGAAGCGTGTCTTCAAGTTGGCAAGGTTTTGCAAATACTTTGAAGAAAAAAATTGCCGGTTTTCGATTTAATAGTCCACCTATTTGTTTATTATCTCTTGGCAACCTGAAAACAAAATGTCTGTTATGATCGAAAGAATTAACGCCCGATTCTGCAATTTGAGCATTTAGTTCGCGCCCGGAATCATCAAAGCCCCTTGCATTTTCATATTGAAAAAAATCAAGTTTTCGCGGCTTGACACCTGCAACAGCTTCTGCCATCTTGCATTTTCATATTGAAAAAAATCAAGTCCAAGATTATCCGGTAAATCATCAAACTGAACTTTATACCATGCAGAGAATCTGTTGTGTTGAACCGGTAAACCATTTGTAAATCGGCGGGCAGTATCAAATTCAATTTCAAATAATTTTTTGAATCCAACATTATGAAAGGTTGATTTTGAAATCGCAATCGTAGCACCAACGGGTTTTTCGCAATGTATTGTCGCGGAAACCCGATTTATGCTTTTTGATTGATAGAGACATAAGATTAATAAAACTAAAAGCAACACATAATGCCAATAGCCAAGAAGGAATTGTTTAAGATTTGGTATAATCTTTAACATTTGATGGGACTTTAGTAATCTTTGGTTATGTAGATTGTATTTGGTATTTTAATATTCTTCGCCGCAAATTCACAACAAAATTAAATAATATTTTATAATAGTCATATTTTTTTCAAAAAAAAAGTCGTCAAAGTAAAAAAACTTTGAGGACTTTCGATTCTTAGAATATAATATTTATTTCTTCAACCCCTTCATATACTCAATACTTTTCGGCACATTCACCATTTCGAAATTACTTTCGTCTTCTATGAAATAATGTTTGATGCCGATTTTTTTAGTACTAAAATTATTATTGCCGGTGTAAATTTTGTCATTTTGTTTAGTTCTATTTTTGTCTTCTTTAAAATTTAGACATTGTCTTAGATAAATTGATGTACTATCTTTTGCAATTCAGGAATAATATCCGTTTCAAACCAAGTGTTGTTTTTATGCCAGACTTTATTTCTTGGCGACGGATGAACCAAAGGTAAAAATTCCGGAAGAAAGATTTTATAGTTTCTCACATTTTCTGTGAGCGAAGTGTTGAATTTTTCTTTCAAATAATATTTTTGTGCGTATTGACCAATCAAAATTGTCAACTTAACGTTGGGCATGTGTGCCAATAGCAAATGATGCCAAGTTGGCGCGCATTCCGGACGTGGCGGCAAATCACCATTTTTGCCGGTGCCGGGAAAACAAAAGCCCATCGGCATTATGCCGAAAATATCGGTGTTGTAAAATACTTCACTGTCAACACCTAACCAACGGCGCAATTCTTTTCCGCTCAAATCATTCCAAGGAATACCTGTATCTTGCACTTTTTGCCCGGGTGCTTGTCCGATAATAAGTATTTTTGACTGCGTACTTACTGAAACAATTGGTTTTGGTAAATTTGGTAAATATGCTTTGCAAATCGTACAAGCTCTGACGTCAAGAAGGAGGTTTTGCATTTTTTATCTTCTTTGAGATTTAATTTTCAATTCGGCTGCACTGTCATTGATTAAAGTTTCCATGCGCGCATTGCGCGTGACTTCTTGTTTCGCACTCATCACCCAATGCAAAGCTATCTTTTTATAACCGGCTGCTTGCTTTTCAAACCAATCCCATGCGTTTGTTTCTGTTTTAAATTTTTCTTCATAGTGTGGCGGTAGTACGGTGAGTTTGTTTTCGAAAGCATAAATTGCGGAGCGGTGTGCTTCTTTTTTTTCATACGCTGTAATGCCGGCTGTTTGCATCAAACCTTTACCGGTTAATTCTTCTACTTTTTTTATATTTACTGCCGACCAAATACTTTTTGATTTGCGGGGTGTGAAACGAATGGTGTAAGCCTCGGCGTTGTGAGAACGACGAATGCCGTCAATCCAACCGAAACAAATCGCTTGATCAACGGATTCCGACCAGGTCATACTCGGTTTGCCGGTTCCGATTTTATGAAAACCAACTATCAGTTCCTTTTCCAGTTGATGATTTACTTCTAACCATTTTCTAAATTCGAGCGATGATGAAAAGAAAACCGGTTCCATATTTTTTAAAGATTATAAAATTGCCAAATCAAAATTCTTTGTCAAAGAAAAATTACAAACGCGAAGGAGTAGGTTTATTCGGTTTATCGAAAGTATTTGCCCCTCTTACTTTTACTTTTCTTTTAAAAACTTTGTTCACACACGTTACGTAAAGCGTATCAAAATCAGATCCACCGAAACATAAATTTGAAACTTGTCCTTTCGTTTTCGGCACCGGTATGATGGCATTCACGCGCCCTAATTGATCCAAAACTTGAATACCGGATAAAGTTACCACATAAATTCGTCCGGCTGTATCACATTTAATACCATCCGACCAAGCATTTTCATCAGAATCAAGCACATGTAACCAGCCAAATTTTTGTTTATTTATCAACTTGCCGTCCGGTTTAATTTGAAAAACCCATACCCAATGCGATGCCGATTCTGTAACATACATTTGCGTTTGATCCGGAGAAAGGCAAAGTCCGTTTGCAAATTTAATGCCTTCATCTACAATACTTTTTTCTCCGTTGGGCTTAATTAGAAAAATTTTGCTCGGTTTTTCTCTGCCATCCGGTTGAGTTACATAAATATTGCCCTTTTTTGAAATGATAATATCATTTCCAACTAAACTATCCACTA
>JAYTIA010000637.1:0-3157 GCA_043732145.1 Saprospiraceae bacterium | reverse complement strand
CACGCAAAAAAACAATAACTGTCGCAAAGTGGATTTCTTCGCCGCGCACCTGAGAATCGGTGCCGATACAAACTTTCAAGCGATTGCCGAGAGCTTGTTCTTCAATAATTGTGCGCTCAACAGCATCTTGTATCGGCAAAATAATTTTTTGACCGTTGAGTCTTCGCCATTCTTTTTCCTTGTCCATAGATGATGATTATTTTTTGATGATACGTGAACAACACTTTTTAATCAAACTAAGTTCACAAAGTTAAGAATATTTCTGTGACAAACACAATGACCACAAAATAATTAATAATTAATTCATGTTATCGGTTTATAAATTGGGAAGGCATAAATGCAGGTTTAAAACAGATTGCCTTTAAAATGTTTTTTTTACAAACTGTATTTATTATATCGCGTTCCTTAACTGTGATGCCGCTTCATAAACCGCCACCGCCAAAGCCGTTGCCAAATTCATAGATAAACAATAACCGACTGATGCGATATGAATACAAGCATCAACAGCATTTAAAACTTCCTGCGCAATACCTTTTTCTTCAGAGCCGACAATGATGGCGATTTTTTTGTGTACCGGAAAATGATACTGACGCACATCGGTACTTGTATTCGTAATTTCGAGTGCTAAAATATAATATCCTTCTGTTTTTAATGCGTTGATAGCTGCAATTGTTTCATCGAAATAACGGTAAGTAACATGTTTTTCACCGCCGCGACCTGTTCTGCTGATGAGTTTGTGTGGTGGTGTTGGCGATTTTTCGCACAAAAGTATTTCGGTCACACCAAATGTGTCGGCGATACGAAAAATGGAACCGACATTCAGATGCGAAGCAATATTGTCGGCAATGATGACTAAGGGGATTTTGGAAAATGTTGGCGCGTATGCGTTATAGAGGATTTGGTGAACCATTTTTTCGTCAGTTGGTCAGTTAGTCGGTTGGTCAGTTAGTCTTAATAATTCTTAATTCTTAATTTCCTTTTCTCTCCATGCGCGTACCAAAAGTACGACTTGATTGTAACTATTAATACCGGCTTTTACGCCTTGCGATTTTAAAAAAATATCGTTGAGCGCTTCGGACGATAGCCACAACGGATATTTTTGAATCGCTTTTTGAATCGCATCTAAATCTTTTTTTAAATCCGGTGAAAGTGTTTCTCTGAATTTTTTATAATCTTCATTGTTAAATCGTCGATAAGTCGGTGCCACATACCTGTAATAACTGATGGCACCGGCATATTTCAAAAATGTATTACTGCTTTGGGTGCAAGCTAAGTAAGCTATAAAATTGCAAGTGCCTTCGTCCGTCCAACCTAAACCGTGCGCCATTTCGTGTGCTAAGGTGAAAGGTTTTTCTAAAATGTAGTTAGCCGCATCTATATTCGCTTCACCCACAAAAGGTAAATAAATACCGGATATACCGAATCGGAACATAATGCCGTCCGGTTTTATTTCTCTGCCTCGTGGTGTACCGGGTATCGGCAAATTTAATTTTCGCATGGTTTCAAATACAGCTGCGCGAACTGTATCTTCTAAATTTTTTCCTTCTAAAATTTGTCCGTTGTTTTTAAAATTGAATAATGCTGTTTCTGTTTCTTTTTCCGATAAAATAAGTTCGTTTTTTAATTGCACACTATCCGGAACAGTTAAACTTAAATTCATTTGTTTTTTGAAAGGGACACGTGCGTAATTAAATCCCCAGAGAAAATAGAAGGCAAAAACAACCCAACTTATAAAGATAAGAAGTGAAGTAAGTGCGTTTAATAAGCGTTGTTTAAACGGCACGGTTTTTCGGAATAAATTATGGATAAAACGAAAGACGAGATAGAAAAGCGTGACGGCTAAAAAATATATACCGGCAATCGGTAATAAAAATAAGGTGTGGTCGAATACAATGCGCACAAATACGTATAAACCTCGTGAGTAATTTTGTTCTACCCAATTTTGAGAGACAAACAGATTGATGAGGATACAAATAGCGGCTATGATTACCGGAAAAAATTTGCGCATTTTTCTTTTTTGTTGATTCGTTATTCTTTATTCGTTAATTTTTTTATAATCAACCTCAACCGTCAACATTTAAATATCAACCATCACTCATTAACCATTAAAATTATTTCCATGATACATTCTTTTTTCAAATTACAACGAGCATTTTATTTTATTTTCACCGCCGGCATTTTATTGCAAACTGCTTGTAAAAATAATACGCCGGAAAATAACGCCGCTAATCCGTTTAGTGCCATTAATTACGAAACGCAAAAACTTTCGGATGCCGATAAAATACAATTGGCAAATGCTTCAGGAAAAACTTTGATACCAATCGCCGGCGATTCATTGGCGACACTCATAAAAAAACCAACGGATAAATTACATATCTATTGTTTTTGGAAACTTAAAAACGATCCAAGTGTAGCAACAGTGTGTGCTTTGAAAAAAATTTCGGATAAAATCGGTAACGATAAATTATCTGTAACTTTTGTGACGATGTCGAGCAGTAATGTAGAGATTGCGGATTATAATCTCTTTATCAGAGAACAACAAATTACGGATACTGCGTTGGTTTTAGAAAATGGTGATGTGTCTTTTTTTTCTAAAAAACTGAAAAAAGATTTTGCCGGTATTAATAATTTTCCGGTTGTTCTGCTGGTGAATACATCGGATAATGTCCTGCAAATTTACAACAAACCTTTCGACGAAAACGAATTGACGGCGATGATTCAACCATTTTTATAGATATTGGATATTGGTTAATAGTTATTGTGTATTAATTATTTTTACTTACAACGCCTAATACCTAATTCCCAATATCTAATTCCCGATACTTAATACCCATTGGAAAATATCTTCCGTTACATAATTCGGAATGTTATTCACCGTCATATACTCTGTCGGCAACGAATCGCCGGTGCCTTCCATAAATAAATGATTGAGTTTCGGATACGATTTTAATGACACATTTTTATTGTTGTTCATTACGTCTTTCCAAATTTTAAAATCCGTCATTGTGACTTGATAATCGCGTTCACCTTGTAAAATCAGCGTCGGCGTTTTTATATTTTTTAATGTTGTTACGGCGTTGTAAGTGTGCAACGACATCCAATACGTTGCCGGAATATTAAAAGGCAATGATGCTGCCGGGCTATCCTTATCGAATTG
>JAYTIA010000636.1:0-3159 GCA_043732145.1 Saprospiraceae bacterium | reverse complement strand
GTTTAAAATCTGCAGTAATGCAAGTGTTGGTACAACGCAATAATCAATATTTTGCACCGCAAGCCTTTTCACCGAACAATGATTTAAACAACGATGTTTTTCAAATTTTTGGCGGAAAAACGGTGACATCAATTGATAATTTACAGATTTTTTCACGTTGGGGTCAACTCATGTACGAAACTGCACATATTTACCCCGATAATTTCGCGCTCGGTTGGAACGGTAAATTCAACGGTGCTGAAGCACCGACCGGTGTTTATATTTACCAAGCTATCGTTACATATATTGACGGCAGAACAGAACTTATTAAAGGCGATGTGACGTTGGTACGATAGTATGTGTTTTCCGATATTCGAAATTGGGGTTTTAAGTATGAAAATCTAAATTTAAATTTCAACCAATCAATGCCTTATAGTCTTTTATATTTTTCAACAATAACACGATCAATTCCCAATTTTTCTAATTTCTCAACACCTTTTTGAATTAAAGTATCACCCGAAATTTTTAAGGAGAATTGAAATTTATTATTTTCCCATTTTCTGTCCGAAAAATATTCTAAATTTTCGATGTAAACACTATCCGACAATGTATAAGATCCGCCTCCTGCCGAGAATTCGTTTGATGATGTATCTTTACCCGCATTTATAAAGTGACTCAAAAATGCGAAATGTGTCGGGTTAATTATTTTAATCATTTTAACTTTCGGATTAAACGTGGAATAAGTTGAATCCTTTTCTGTTGCGGTTGCCGCAATTAATTGCCAAGTACCGATTATCGGCAATGAAGTTGGCTTCACAGAATTACTGCAAGATGAAATAATTGAAAAAATAATGAAAGAAGTGAAAATTAAAAACGTTCCCCTATTTTTTTTAAAAAAAATTAATACCAAGGCAGTTTTTAAATTTTTAAACAAAAAAATAGAATTTGCGTACATACTAATTTAAAATTTAAAATGAAGAAAAAAAACTACCATAAAATTAAATAGAATTTTCTGTTTCATCCGTCATTTGTTCAATTATATTTTTGGCAATACATTTTGTTAAAATTTTTCTCCTCTCGCACTTATTTTCTCCTTTTAACGTTTCTAAATAGCTTTGCACGGTTTTTGGTTAATGACTCTCAACTTTGAAAAGTTGACAGCCAATTTCTGACTACCGGAAGCAGCATATATTCCCAACATATCAACAAGAATTAAAAATTCTTAATTCTTAATTCTTAATTTTAAATTCTTCAAGAAGTGAAGCAACTCATCTTTTGTTTTTTAGTTTTTTCGATACTGCAAACGGTAGAGGCACAACGCGGTTGGGAAGTAGGTGGTGCAATAGGTGTATCGCACTATTTCGGCGATTTGAACACGACTTTTGATATAAAGCATCCCGGTCCTGCCGCAAGTGTTATGGCACGTTTTAATTTCAATGAACGTATTTGCGTAAAACTTTCCGGCAATTACGGTAATATCGGTGCCGATGATAAAAATTCGTCGAATATTGTCGAGCAACAACGCAATTTGAATTTCCGTTCAACGATTATTGACGGTGCGGCACAAATGGAATTTAATTTTTTGCCTTATAATTATTACGACAAAAATTCGTGGTTTACGCCTTATATGCTCGCCGGTTTTAATGTTTTTCATTTCAATCCGCAAGGAAATTTAAACGGTACTTGGTACGATTTAGCCCCACTCGGTACTGAAGGACAATTTAAAGGTGAAGAATATTATACCACTCAACTTGGTTTAACTTACGGTTTCGGCTTTAAAATCGCTATGAATGAGGAGTGGAGTTTGAATATTGAACTGAGTGCCAGAAAATTATTTACGAATTATTTAGATGATGTAGCGAACAATTATCCGAACATGAATGATTTACGCAAATTGCGCGGACCGACTGCCGTATCACTCTCTGACCCTTCGCTTCCGGATATTGACGGAAAAAAGCTCGGTATTCAACGCCGCCAACGCGGCAGCGGCTCAAACAGTGATGCTTATACTTTTTTCACCGTTGGTCTTCTGTATTATTTCGGCGATTTAAAATGCCCGCCGGTAGGAAATAGGTAATTAGTTGTTAGTTGTTAGTTGTTAGTTACAACTAACAACTACACGTTCGCACACCTTCTTACTACTAAAAAACACTAACGCCCATGAAAATCTTTAGGGTTTCATGGGCGTTAGTGTTTTTTAGTAGTAAGAAGGTGCGCGATCAGGGGGGAATTAAAAATTAATAAACAAAGAACAAAATATCATGATAAAGATCTTTATTAAAAATATTGCTTTAATTATTATTATTTTAAGTTGGATTTACGATTTTCTATTAATTTATAAGTATAAAACCAATGGTGGTTACAATATAGGTGAACCAATAATTTGGTTTCACGAAAAAAATATCCAATATATTTCAACGCAACTTTTGGTCAGTACAATTATATTGGTTCGCTGCTTGACAATAGAAAAAGTAACAATGCCAATTATAAATATAGTTTTATTTCTATTTTTTATAGTAGGATTTTTAATCGAATTAATAGTTCAAAATTTTTATGGATTTAGAATTTATTTTAACGGGTTCGGATGTCATATAGATTGTTTCTTCATTTCAGATTTTTTTAAAATTTTATCGTTTTCGATACTTATTATATATTTTTTAATGAATAAAAAAACCTCGCTCACACTTTATATGTACCTTGAATAAAAAAACGGTTGCTTGCGACGGTCTTTGACCAAAATTTGCTATTGCTCTGGCGATATGTGATTCTACCGACGCAGAAAAAAGTTCATTGACCAGTTATTAACATACAAAAAGACGGAAAAAAAAGCAAATTTTAAAAAGCCCAAGCCGAACATAAAGCCGGAGGCGATTTTATGTTCGGCTCCCGCGCCTGATTATGGAAACATCAATATACGCATGGAGCCGATGGAATGAAAAAGGAAGTGGATGAATTGAAAAAAGAAATGGCAGAAGTAAGAAAAGTGGTAAAAGCTACTCGGGTATATTATCAAAGACCTGCACACTATAGAGCTACAGGTCTATTAACAATACAAAAAAACAGTGAAAAAATTTATTGTTTTAATAATTTTCTATATTCTGGTAAGTAATATAATTTTTTGTCAAGAAGCAACCATATCGTACATCAGAAAGTACGGGTGTGAAAAGCTAGATCCTGCCG
>JAYTIA010000635.1:0-8293 GCA_043732145.1 Saprospiraceae bacterium | reverse complement strand
CGTAATTCAAATCTGCGGTAAGTTCTTTTCCTTTTTTCGGATACGTTTTTTTCCAAAGTGCTTGTGCTTGATGTTGTAAAAAATTATTGCGCGGGCGAATACTTCTCGGACCGGAATAAAGTGTATCTAAATTAGTGCCGAGATAATAATTCGTCTGATCAACATCAAAATTAAAAACACCGCTCACAATCGTACCGGCTAAAGTAAAAGTGTTCCTATTATTGATAGCGTAATCCACTGCGATACGCCCGATTTTAAAATTATTATCGAAAGTACCCAAACTGTATTGATAATAATTCGGTGGCAAAGGTGGAGTCGGAAGAAAATTTGTTTTCAATGTATAACCTTCAGTAGGTGCGTTAGATGAGCGATAACTGAAAAAGGAAGTCACATTAAAACGCCCCGCTTTAACGTTCAAGTTAGCAGTAGCATCGTAACGACTGTTCGTACCAACACCCAAACCCAGGAAACCGTTGTAACCCGGTTTGCGATTTTTTTTCAAAACGATATTCACAATGCCGCCGGTGGTTGAGGCTTCATATTTTGCAGACGGATTTGAAATGACTTCCACCGATTCAATTTGGTCGGAAGGAATTTGATTCATACTTAAAACTGTCGGTCTACCATCTACATAAATCGTTGTGTTATTGTTGCGCAATTTTACGCCGCCATCAGCATCAACAGATATAGATGGTACATTTTTCAAAACATCTTCCGCCGTACCACCGGTGGAGGTGATATTTTTATCAACGTTAAAAGTTTTTTTGTCTAGATTCATCGTCATGCCTGATTTTTCTCCGGTTACGGTGACTTCACTTAAAACTTTAGTGTCGGTTGCTAATTTCAAATCGCCGAGATCAATTTCCATTTCGGGTGGGAAAAGGGACGCGTTTTTAATAATTTCTTTGTAACCTAATACCGAAATTTTAATTTTTACGCCACCCATCGGCAAATTATCGAGATTGAAATCACCATTTTCAATAGTCAACATACCGCCGACGATTGAATCGCGTTTGCCGAGCGGACGCATCGCCACCACCGAAGCATAAGGAATCGGTTGATTGGTAGTGCCATCAATTATTTTGCCGTATATACGACCGACAAGCGCCGGCATTTTTCCGCCGCCGGCACCGCCTGCGGGTCCTCTACCGCCACCGCCCGGCATTTGGGCAAAACCGGTGACACTCAGAAAAATAAAAGCCGAAGCAATAAAAAATTGAGAAATAAAATACTTAATCATGTGCAGGTGAGATTTGATTTTGAAAATAAAAGTGAAAGTTAATCATTTGATTAAGAAAAACATTTGTGCTATTGACAAATTTCAGACAAAAAAGTTGCAAAATCGCAGATAAATTTTTTACGCACACAAATTTCCGGTGTTTATTTATCGCCATGCCAAATTATTAGACAAAACGGTATTTTTCTTAGACGAAAAGACATTCTAATTAACCTAATTAAAAAAATTACAGAAATAATTATACGCTTTCGTGACAATTCGTTTTTTTTGCGGCGCGGAAAAAATTGCAGATACACCTTTCAAGAAACTATCAAGTTAAAGTTTCGTTAAAAAATTTATGCAATAGAATTTATTTAGATGTTCTCTAAATAAATTTTAGTATGCTCTAATACTTTGTAAAAAAAATTTGACGCAATACTTTTGCACTTGAATTAAAGATAGTGAGAAAAGTGATTAATAGAATTATTCTATGATGAAATATAAACTGAGTTGTGCAATGAAATCATTACGTCTAATTGCCGTTGTTTTAACTGCGTTATTCCTTTTTGTTAATACATCTTTTGCAGCAGATCCTACTGCCGGTAAAACCCTTTTCATAAATAATTGTGCGCAATGTCATGCGAAGAGCATGAAAGATAAATTGACCGGTCCGGCACTGGCAGGCTTTCGCGAGCGTTGGGGTGGTGATGATAAAGCACTGAAAGGTTGGATACGCAATTCGCAAGGTATGATTGCATCCGGTTATCCGCGTGCCGTTGCCATCTGGAATGAATATAAAGTAGCCATGAATGCGTTTCCGGCACTGAAAGATGATGAAATTGATAATATTTTTGCCTATATTGATGGAAAGGCTAACGGAACAGTTGATGGGCCTCCTAAAGTTGGTAATACATCTGTTGCGGCAACCGGAGATGCAACATCTGACGACAACTCAACGCTTTGGTACGGTTTAGCTTTCAGTATTTTAGCTTTTTTGGCTTTGATATTGTCGCGCATCATGAGTAATTTAAAAAGCACGGCAGCAGCGAAAGACGGTGAAGTATATCATGCAAAATCTTGGCCAGAAACATTGACGAGTAAAGGTGTTATCGGATTTATTATTTTCTCTTTAATTGTTTTGGGTGGATATACAACTGTAACGAATGCTATTTCTCTCGGTCGCCAACAAAATTATCAACCAGATCAACCAATTAAATTTTCCCACGCTACACACGCCGGTTTAAATAAAATTGATTGTCAGTATTGCCACGATGGTGCGCGTCGTTCCAAACACGGCGTTATTCCGGCGACAAATACTTGTATGAATTGCCACAAAGCTATTAAAGTCGGGTCTCAATATAAAACAGGTGAGTTGACAAAAATTTATGTGTCAGCAGGTTATAATCCGATGACAGACAAATATATTGACAACTACGACAAACTTAGCGAAAACGAAGTTGCGGATATTTATAAAAAATGGATTGACAGTAAATACCGCGAAGAGCGTAAATTAGATACAACGATTGCAATGGCAGGTGACGAAAAAACTTTCGTTGATAATCAGTGGTCTGACATTGCAGCGTCGTTGAAAACAGTTTATAAAGATCACGTACAAGGACCGATTGAATGGAAACGTATTCACAATTTGCCGGATCACGTTTATTTCAATCACGCGCAACACGTTGCTGTCGGTAAGATAGAATGTCAAAAATGTCACGGACCGGTTGAAAAAATGGTAGTGATGAAACAATACGCACCACTTTCAATGGGTTGGTGTATCAATTGTCACCGCGAAACGGAAGTGAAATTCCAAGACAATGCCTACTACGCATCGTACATGCGTTATCACGAAGAAATTAAAAAAGGTAAACGCGAAAAAGTTACCGTTGAAGATATTGGCGGATTGGAGTGTCAGAAATGCCATTATTAGTTAGTTAATTAGTTAGTTAGTTTTTTAGTTGGTTAGTAAGTTCGCTTTTAGAACTAACTAAAAAACTAACTAACCAATTAACTAAGTAACTAACCAACTAACTAACTAACTAAGAAAATACAAATTATAATATGGAATTCAATAAGCAAGACGTTTGGGTAAGTGCTGAACAACTAACGAATGATGCAGCTTACGTAAAAACTACTCAAATAGAATTTCCGGCAACCATAGAAGCAGCAATGATGCAAGGTAACGATGCTTTCGTTGCTAATCGTCGTGATTTCTTAAAATATATGGGTTTTGGTCTCGGTGCTGCAACGATTGCAGCAAGCTGTGAAATTCCGGTCAAACGCGCCATTCCTTATGTCATAAAGCCTGATACAATTGTGCCGGGTATTGCAAATTATTACGCTTCGTCATTCGTTCAAGGTGGTGATTATGTGTCGGTATTGGTTAAAACACGTGAAGGTCGTCCGATAAAAATTGAAGGTAACTCACTTTCAAAAGTTACAAAAGGCGGCACGAACGCACGCGCTCAAGCAGCCGTTTTGAGTTTGTACGATACTTTCCGTATTCAAGAACCGGGAAAAGTAGTGGCTAAAGGTATCGATAAAATGACTTGGGCGGCTTTAGATGGAGCAGTGCAAGGAAAATTAAATGCTGGCAGTAAAGTACGTATCGTTTCAAATACGATTTTAAGTCCGACTACAAAAGCAGCGATTGCTGATTTTACAAAAAAATATCCGAATACACAACTCGCTGTTTATGATCCGGTATCGGCAGCAGCTATTTTACAATCGAACGAAAAATTATTTGGCATTAAAGCAATTCCGGATTATAAATTTGAAAAAGCGCAAGTCATAGTTTCTTTCGGTGCCGATTTTTTAGGTACTTGGGTTTCTCCGGTAGAATATGCTGCCGCTTACGCAAAGAATAGAAAAATTGACCACGAGAAACCGGCGATGAGTCAGCATATTCAAGTGGAAAGTTTCATGTCTTTAACTGGTTCAAACGCAGACACGCGCGTTTTGATTAAGCCGAGCGAACAAGGTGCAGCTATTGCAACACTTTGGAACTTTATCGCGCCGTCAACAAACGGTCAAACGATAACGGCACCAAAATTAAATGATAAAGCAACGGCACAACTGAAAAAAGTAGCCGAAGCACTTTTGGCGAATAAAGGCAAATCATTGGTCATCAGTAACTCAAACAATCCGGCGGAACAAGAAATTGTGATGGCAATTAATGGAAATTTGAATAATATTGATGAAACTATCAGTTTTGCGCAACCGAGTTTATTACGTCAAGGTGATGATGTACAGGTTCAAAACGTAATTTCAGAATTAGAAGCGGGTGGAGTAGATGCTTTATTCGTTTTAAATTGTAATCCGGCTTATGAATTAGCAAATGGCGATAAATTCGCGGCAGCAGCAAAAAAAGCCGGCATTAGTGTATCATTCAATCAAACGATTGACGAAACAACTTCGGTTTGTCAATACGTTGCACCTTCTCACCATTTCTTGGAATCTTGGGGTGACGCAAATCCGAAAGGCGGGCACTACAGTTTAATTCAACCGACAATTTCTCCTGTCTTTAATACACGTCAAGCAGAACAATCGTTTTTAGTTTGGGCAAATGCCGCACCCCAAACAGAGCAACCGATGTACGATTATTTGCGCTCTATTTGGCAAACGAATATGTTTCCGAAACAAAAACAATATGCAACGTTCCAAGCATTTTGGGATAATACTTTGCACAACGGCGTTTTTGAATCCGGTGAAATCACTTCCCCAAAACAATTCGGTATCAATTTAACTTTAGCGGATGCTGCCGGTAAAATTACGCAACCCGGCACCGGTATGGAAGTTACTTTCTTTGAAACAGTCAATCTCGGTAATGGCCAATACGCCAACAATCCGTGGTTACAAGAAATGGCAGATCCGATTACCCGCACAGTTTGGAATAATACATTAGCCTTGCCCGTAAAATTTGACGGTGTCAACGATTTTCAATCTATGAACGGTTTGAAAGATGGTGATATGGTAGATTTAGAAATTGGCGGAAAAAAATATAGTTGCGCGGTTATTCGTCAGTTCGGACAGCCGGATAACACCGTTGCAATTGCGTTGGGTTACGGACGTATAAAAGCAGGTTTAGCAAGTAACGGTTACGGAACAAATATTAATCCGGCTATCGGTTTAGTAAACGGGTTGCCACAATATTTCGCTACGAATGTAAAAGTGAGTACGAAAACTGGTGTTGATGCACAATTTGCTTGCGTTCAACATCACCACACAATGGGCGTAACGGCACCTGGCAAAGAAGAAGGCGGAAAAACTATTAACGCCGACGAAAAATCATTGGGTTGGAAAGGTTTTCAAGGTTCGTTGGTGAACAGAAGTATTATTCGTCAAGGCAATTTGAAAGATATTTCTAAATTAAAAGAACAATTAGAAGACGAGCGCAAAGAATTTACGGAACTAAATTCGAAAACACTTTATCGCGGACACCAAGATAAATACACAAGTGGTTTGCATTGGGGTATGCACATTGACTTAAATTCTTGTACCGGTTGCAGTGCTTGTACGGTAGCGTGTATGGCAGAAAACAATGTGCCGGTTGTCGGAAAAGCGGAAGTACATCGCCACCACGAAATGACTTGGTTGCGTATTGACAGATATTATTATGGTGATGTTGAAAATCCGAATACGGTTTATCAACCGATGATGTGTCAACATTGTGACAACGCACCTTGCGAAAACGTTTGTCCTGTAAATGCGACGAACCATTCAAGCGAAGGTTTGAATCAAATGACTTATAATCGTTGTATCGGTACAAGATATTGTGCTAACAACTGTCCGTATAAAGTACGTCGTTTCAATTGGCAAGATTACACGACAGCAGATATTTTCCCATGGAATGAACGCAAATTGAACGGTTACACACTTGGTTTTTCAACAGAGATGCCTTATGGTGCAGATAACTTAACGCGGATGGTTTTAAATCCGGACGTTACAGTACGTTCACGTGGTGTGATTGAAAAATGTTCTTTTTGCGTTCAACGAATTCAAGAAGGTAAATTGACGGCGAAAAAAGAAAATCGTACCTTGCGCACAAGCGATGTGAAAACAGCTTGTCAAACAGCTTGTCCTACGGATGCAATTACATTCGGTAATAGAAACGATAAAGAAAGTGCTTTACAAAAAGCGCGTCAATCAGATTTGGTTTATCGCGTATTGGAAGAAGTAAACGTTGATTCAAATGTTTCTTATTCCGCGAAAGTGATTAATAAATTGGAAGCATAGATGCTGTTAGCTATCAGCTATCAGCTTTTTAAATCAGAATTTTCAGAGTTAATAGAATGTAAGAGCTAAATAAGTTATCATTTTATTAATTCTGAAAATTCTGACTCAAAAACCGATAACGAATAACGAATAAAAATGTCGAAAAATATAAAACTTCTTTTAATGGCAATCATTGCATACATTTTATGCGACTTGCTTTGGATTATGTTTTACGACAGCAGTGAATCATTGAGTTTGAAAGAAGCTATAGGTATGATTGGCGACCCGATGATGCACAAACTAAAAATAATATTAGAGAAAGCAGCCATTTTCGCAGTGATTTTTTTTGCGGAAATAAGTTTGATAAAAGAAAAGTAAGTTTAGACAATAGACAATAGATATTAGACAACAGACAATGGACAGTAGACTATAGACAATAGAAAAATATATTGTCCAAAGTCTATTTTCCGGTGTCCAAAGTCCAAAGTCTATTGTCCGTAGTCTATTGTCCATTTATAAAATAATAATTTATGAGTACGATAGTATCACCGATCAGAGAACCGTTAATTCTTGGTAATAAAACTTATCATCAGATAACTGAAGATATTTGTCGCCCGACGGAAGCCGTACCATCGAAAGAATGGATCATTGGTTTTATTTGTGCCGTTAGCGCATTAGGTACTTATTTTTTCTGTGTAACATGGACGGTTTGGAACGGTATCGGTTCTTGGAACTTAAACAGAACTATTGGTTGGGGTTGGGATATTACCAATTTTGTGTGGTGGGTTGGTATTGGTCACGCCGGTACTTTAATTTCTGCTATCTTATTATTATTTCGTCAAAAATGGCGTACAGGCGTAAACCGTGCGGCAGAAGCGATGACAATTTTTGCTGTAATTTGCGCGGGACAATTCCCGATTATACACATGGGTCGTGTTTGGATGGCTCCATTCATTTTTCCTTATCCGAACACACGCGGACCATTATGGCCCAACTTCAACTCGCCTTTATTTTGGGACGTTTTCGCGATCTCGACTTACTTCACTGTTTCTTTATTATTTTGGTACACAGGTTTAGTACCGGATTTTGCAACCGTACGTGACCGGGCGACGGGTTGGAGAAGAAAATTATACAACGGTTTATCTTTAGGTTGGACAGGCTCTGCAAAACACTGGCAACGTTGGGAATCTTTATCTTTGGTTCTCGCCGGTATTTCTACACCTCTTGTACTATCGGTACACACGATTGTAAGTTTTGACTTCGCGACTTCCGTTATTCCGGGTTGGCACACAACTATTTTTCCACCATACTTCGTTGCGGGTGCAGTGTTCTCCGGTTTTGCGATGGTTTTGACTTTGATGTTAGTTGTACGTAAACTTTTAAAATTAGAAGACTATATCACCTTAGAACACATCGAAAGTATGAACAAGGTTATTTTATTAACCGGTTCGATTGTAGGTGTGGCATATTTAACAGAATTATTTATTGCTTGGTATTCAGGTTATATTTATGAACAATTTGCATTTTATAATCGCGTTTTCGGTATTTATTGGTGGTCCTATTTCGGTATGATGTTGTGTAATGTCGTGTCGCCGCAATTATTCTGGAGTAGAAAATTACGTAGAGATATTTGGGTGACATTTTTTATGTCAATCTTCATCAATATCGGTATGTGGTTCGAGCGTTTTGTCATCATTTCTACAACTTTAGCGCGTGACTTTTTACCTTCATCTTGGAGTTATTATTCGCCGACTTGGGTAGAAATTGGTTTGTTCATTGGTTCACTCGGTTTGTTCTTTACTTGTTTCTTGATTTTCACACGTATTGCACCGGTTGTAGCTATTGCGGAAGTAAAAAGTATCT
>JAYTIA010000634.1:0-8301 GCA_043732145.1 Saprospiraceae bacterium | reverse complement strand
TCAATAATGACGAACGCCACCGTTTTGCATTCACTATGGACTATCGCTATGATAATTCAAAATATGACGGACCGATATTGTTCGGCATGGAAATTTTTAAACGTGCCGGTATTAATTTACAAACGATGATGGTGTCCGGTCGTCCTTATACTGCATACGCAAGTCCAAATCCTTTTGGTGCTTCGCAAATTGCAGGAGATATTAACGGTTCGCGTTTGCCTTGGACTTTTAATGTGGATTTGCGGATTGATAAAACAATTCCTTTATCAAAAAATCCGAAAAAACCTTTAGATTTGAATGTATATCTGCGCGTACAAAATTTGTTGAACACGCTCAATGTTGCAGATGTTTATAGAGCGTCGGGCTCAGCTTCAGATGACGGCTACTTAACTTCTGCACGTGGACAAAGTGAATTAGCAAATACTTTGGCTTCTCGCGGTCAATTAGGTTTGCAAGCGTATATGAATTCGTATATTATGCGCGAACTCAATCCCGGTTTTTATTTTTTACCGCGCCAAATATATTTGGGTTGTAATTTCGGATTTTAAACGCATTAAATTGAAGAAAACCAAAAATAAAAATACTTTTCTCAACCATCAATGGTCAAAAGTTTATGATAAAAAGATTGCTTTTAATTGTTCACTGTTTATTTTTCATTGTTCATTGCTTTGCCCACTATCCGGACACATTTAAAGCCGGTATGAAGCACGACACAGAAGTTTCTACGCGCTCCGATTGTGCGCAAGGTACTTCTAAAATTGATATGGAAATTAATAACGTTCGTGCAACGCTGCTCGGCAGTGGTGATGTTTGGTGGGATTTAAATATTGCCGGCTATGTTGTGCCGAAAGTAGATAGAACAACCGGTGCTACACCGGTGTCATCTGTTTTTGCAGGGGCAGTTTGGTTGGGTGGTCTCGATCCTGCGGGTAATTTGAAAGTAGCGGTTCAAACCTATCGCGACGCGACACACACCGATTTTTGGCCCGGTCCGCTCACACAAAACGGAACGACGAGTGCCGATGTTTGTCAGAAATGGGATCAACATTTTGAAGTTTTTGGTTCTGATGTGGATACGCTCTTGAAAAAATTGGCGGCAGCTAAAGCAATAAATCCAACTAATCCGGTAATTGATTGTAACAGTATTCCTAATTCTATAAAAGGTTGGCCTGCAACAGGTAACCCGTATTTTTTTGAAGTGCATCGTTTTTCATTGCCTAAAGATGCGCAAGGACTCGCAAAATTTCATGATGAAAACGGCGACGGTCTTTACGACCCTTGTACCGGCGATTATCCGACGATTGACATAAAAGGTTGTAATATTGATGTGCATCCGGATCATATGGTCTTCTGGATTTATAATGACAACGGTGGTGTACACACGCAATCCTCGCGTTCAACGCCGATACAAATGGAGGTGCAGGTTCAAGCATTCGCTTATAAATCGAACGATGAGTTAAATGATATGACTTTTCAACGCTACAAACTCATCAACAGGTCGAAAACAGATATTGATTCTACTTTTTTTGCGATGTGGATTGATTTTGATTTAGGTTGCTATACCGATGATTATGTCGGTTGCGATACAACGCGCAGTTTGGCTTATTGCTACAATCAAGATGATCTCGACGGAACAATCGGTTGCGTTTGTGATAGAGGGGTGAATACATATTGCAGCAAAATTCCGATAATTGGTGTGGATTATTTCAGAGGACCAAATAATGAATTTGGTAAAGAAATCGGAATGTCATCGTTTACCTATTATTTGAATCCGCAGACTTGTAATCCTTTAAGTGCCACAACCGATCCGTCAACAGCAACGGAATATTATAATTATTTAAGCGGAAGTTGGAAAGACGGTACGCCTTTCACTTTTGGCGGGAGTGCGTATGCACCTGGTACGAACGCAAAAAAAGTAAAATACGCTTTTGTTGATGCGCCGAACAATCCTTCAGGTTGGTCAATGAGTTCTGCCGGATTGCCATGCGGCGACAGACGCATTATTCAAGCTTCCGGTCCTTTCAAATTAAAACCGGGTGCAATTAATGAATTAATTGTCGGCTTGCCTTGGGTAGCTGATCAAAAATATCCGAATCCGAGTATCGTAAATTTACAAGAAGCTGATGATATTGCTCAAGCCCTTTTCGATAATTGTTTTAAAATTTTTGATGGACCGGACGCCCCGGATTTGAGTTTTGTCGAATTGGATAAACAAATCATCGCGGTTATTTCAAATCGCCCTGAATCAAATAACTATAAAGAACTTTATACGGAAAAAGGTTTGCGTATTCCGAAATTTACTAATGATTCGCTTTACCGTTTTCAAGGTTATAAAATTTATCAATTACACGACGGCAATGTCGGCTCTGCCGACTTAGAAAATCCGGATAAATCGCGTTTAGTTGCAGAAGTGGATGTACAAGATACCGTTTCAAAAGTATATAATTGGACTTCGACACCCGATCCAAATTTCGGCGGGCGCACAATTTTTACACCTGTTTTAGCCGTTGACGGTGCAAATAAAGGTATCAATCATACTTTCAGCATTACACAAGATTTATTTGCAAGTGGTGATGATAAACGACTTGTCAATCATAAAAAATATTATTTTGTCGCTGTGGCGTTTGCTTATAACAATTACGCGAAATTTGATGAGAAAGTAGCGGCAGGTTTTGGTCAACGTATGCCTTATGTCATTGGCAGAAAAAATATTGGTGATCAAAACAATGGGGGCAGTCCTTACACCGTTTTGCCGCGTCCGATTACGGATGTTAACTTAAATGCTGTCTACGGTGAAGGTCCAATTATCACGCGTGTTGACGGCGTAGGTACAGGCAACAATTTTTTAAATATTTCTGCCGAAACTTTACAAAAAATTCTCGACGGCAGTTTTGATGGTAACATCGTTTATAAACCGGGTGGGGGACCAATTAATGTAAAAATTGTAAATCCTTTGGATGTGGTCAATGGTACATATAGTTTGTCTTTAAGAGATACAGCCAACTTAAACCCAAGTGTAGGTGACGTGATAGCTGCTACCTCCGGTTTTTGGGAATTGAGCGACAGTACAGGAAAAGTTATTCGCTCTGAAAGATCCATTGAAAAATTGAATGAGCAAATTGTTGCTAAATACGGTTTCTCGATTGCCGTCAGTCAAGTGCAAGATGTTGGTACTGTACCTTTGCAAGATAAAACAAACGGATTTATAGGCACGAGCATAGAATATGCCGGTGCAGGTGTGAATTGGTTGACGGGTGTTCAGAATAATTTTTCTTTATATCCGGGTTTAAATGTGCTGAATTACATCAAATGCAATAAAGGCGAAATTGATTTTGCGTTAGATCCGAATTGTGCTTTGGCAAATGCTTCTCCAATTTTTACGCCTTATTTTTTACAAGATTATCGCCAAATGGCTGATTATAATACTTTAACTATCTCTCCTGCTTGGCAAAATAGTTTAGGAGCAGCAGTACGGAACAATAATAGCCTTGCCAACTTAAACAATGTTGATATAGTTTTCACAAAAGATAAATCTAAATGGTCGCGTTGTGTCGTCGTTGAAACAGCTTCACCTTATTATTATGATGCACCAAATGGACCACGAGCAGCTACTGTTGGCAACGCAAAAATGATGGATTTACGCGCACAAGCATCCGTCGGAAAAGATGCAGATGCGAGTGGTAATCCGAAAGCGGACGGCGATGGAACCGGTATGGGTTGGTTCCCGGGTTATGCTATTGATGTAGAAACGGGACAGCGTTTAAATATTTTCTTCGGAGAAAATTCCGCTTTCGATCCGACGATTGGTACTTACTCGCCGGAGGCTAAAGGTATTAATCGCGATATGGCATTTAATCCTTTCGGACAAGCAATTTTACAAACACCGGGTATCTTCGATCCGGCATATTCTGCATTTTTGGGCGGGCAGCATTTCGTTTATGTCACGAAAACAGCTTATGATAGTTGTAAAACTTTTCGCGATAGATTTACAGGTATTCCTGCGCGAAAAGTAGGACCTTTGCGCGATGTGACTTGGGCAGGTATTCCTTTGAGCAATACAAAAATGTTATCTTACAGTGCCGGATTGATACCGAATGATGTGACAGTAAAAATGCGCGTGAATAATCCTTATACAGTTTTTACGGGTAAAGGTACTAACCAATCGCGTCCGACTTATAAATTTTCTGTGTCCGGAAAAGCACCGTCCGTGCTCGCCGGCGCGCAAGTTGATTCATCACTCAATTTGATAAACATTGTGCCAAATCCGTACTATGGTTATTCTCAGTATGAAGTCAATGAATTTTCGACGACAATAAAAATTACGAATTTGCCGGCAAAATCAACGACAACGATATATACACTCGACGGTAAATATATTCGCCAATTCAAACGCGATGAAACGCCTTACCAATATCCGACAACGCAACAACTCGGTGTGCGGTCTAAACAAATCACGCCTGATGTTGAATGGGATTTGAAAAACGATAAAGGTATTCCGGTAGCAAGCGGCGTTTATTTATTTTACGTCGAATCACCACAAGGTAATCGCACTTTAAAATTCTTTGCTGTCAATCGTGCTTTCGATCCGTCGAAACTATAAACCAATTACGAATTACTAATTGCGAATTACGAATGATTTTTCATTCGTAATTCGCAATTCTTAACAGAATTATCTATGCTTCTTTCTTATACAAAATCAAAGCTCAAATCTCAAAGTACAAAGCTGTTTTTTATATTACTCATTTTCAACTTTCAACTTTCAACTTTCAGCTGCGAAGCGGGAAATCCGGATAGACAAGGACAAGCCGGCGCTTATGAATTATTACTTAATCCTTGGGCGCGAACAATTGGTGTACATCTAACAAACACAGCTTACATAAGTGGTTTTGAAGCGATGAATTTGAATATCGCCGGACTTGGACGCACAAAGGGTATGGAAATAGGTGTCGGACATTCGATTTTGTTTCAAGGCAGCGGATTAGGTGTGAACGCGCTAGGGTTCGCAACAAAAATCGGAAAAGGTGTTTTTGGCGTGAGTTTGAATGCACTTAACTTCGGAAATATTCCCGTAACTACTAATGCGCAGCCGGAAGGTACAGGCGCAACCTATTCACCGACATTTTTCAATGTTGCGTTGGGTTATGCCTATCAATTTGATGAAAAAATTTCGGTAGGTATCGGTGTGCGTTTTATTAATGAAGCACTTGCAGATGTTTCGGCAAGCGGTTTCTCTATTGATGCCGGCGTACAGTATGCTACGGGTACGCCTGAATTTCCGAAACGTTTTCAATTCGGTGTTTCTTTACGCAATATCGGTTCGCCGATGCACTTTAGCGGACAAGGTTTGAGTGATCAAGTATCGGTGACAAGTACCGCAAGCCCTTACGTTTTGCGTGTATCGCGCAACGCGGCGAATTTTGAATTACCTTCTCAACTCATTATCGGTGCTTCTTATGATATTATGCCGCAACAAAAAACAAAACTCATGGCCTCCGCCAATTTTACTTCTAATGCTTTTTCGCGTGATGAGTTGGGTGCGGCTCTCGTTTTTTCAGTAAATGATTTATTTGTTTTGCGCGGTGCTTATCGTTATGAAATCGGTGCAACAAGTACCGACGTTAACCATTCCGTTTATACAGGACCAAGCATGGGTTTTTCGGTCAATTTGCCGATGGCTAAAAATTCCGACCGTACTTTTTCTGTGGATTATGGTTATTTGTTTTCAAATCCTTGGAGTGGTACACATTGTATCGCGGTGCGGTTGAATCTTTAAATTGGTTAATTGGTAATTGGTTTCTGAATCATAATTTTCAGAATGTACGCTTCCTACATTCATATTCGTAGTCACACATTCTTAAAATTCCGTTAATTCTGAAAATTATGATTCAGAAACTAATAACCAACTACCAATAAACCATAAAGCGACTAAAAAAAATTTGTTTTATTATGAATTATTTATTTAACTTTGCACTTTAAAACAAAACGAGAAGGTTCTTACTACGTGTAAAAGCCTTCTCGTTTTATTCGTTTTCCCATATATAAAAATTACGTTTCGATTCAGAAAGAAAATTTTTTTAGGTGAAAAATTTATAAAATAATTTTTCATCTTTTTTATTTAAGGAATTAGAAAGAAATAAGTCTAAAGGTGGAATTTATTTTTTTCTCATTCTAATAAAACTTTCACACTGCATCAACAGCGTAAGTTTCAGCAACAACAATTTTTTTTTAAGATTTTTATCTGAATCGAGACATTCCGGTAATCAATAAATTTTTGTCTCGATTATTAATAATTACAACGCTTTAATCAAAATTTAAAGTAAACCTATAATTAATCCAAAATTATGTCGCAATATACTTATCTGACCCAAGGCGGTTACGAGAAAATAAAAAGAGAATTAGACGATCTGCGCAGTAACGGACGCAAAGAGGCAGCACGCGCAATCGCAGAAGCACGCGAAAAGGGCGATTTGTCCGAAAATGCAGAATATGACGCTGCAAAAGACGCACAAGGTATGCTCGAAAAAAAAATTGCCGAGATTGAAGTACAGTTAGCAACGGTGCGTATCATAGATGAAACGATGTTAACTGACTCGAAAGTGGGTATTTTAACAACGGTCACATTGGAAAATATTAAATTGAAAAAAGAATTTAAGTACAAACTTGTTCCGGAAGCGGAAGCAGATTTAAAAAATGGCAGATTGTCGGTAAGTTCACCGGTAGGGCAGGGGTTGTTAGGTAAAGAAGTAGGTGATTTAGCTTTTGTACAAACACCGAATGGCAGAATAGAATTTAAAGTACTAAAAATTACTTTAGATTAGTTGTTAGTTGTTAATTATAAGTTGAAATTAACAACTAACAATTTACAACTATCAACTAACAACTAATGCAATGGCTTCCATTTTCACAAAAATTATTAACGGAGAAATTCCGTGTTATAAAATAGCAGAAACGAAAGATTTCCTTGCTTTTCTAGATATCCGCCCACTCAAACGCGGTCATGTTTTGTGTATTCCGAAACTAGAAGTAAATTATATTTTCGATCTCGATGATAAAACTTACGTTGGTCTTATGCGTTTTTCAAAAAAAGTGGCTAAAGCTATTGAAAAAGTAATTGCGTGTAAACGCGTCGGTATTGTCGTTATTGGTTTGGAAGTGCCGCACGCGCACGTACATCTCATTCCTTTAGATGCTATCGCAGATGTTAATTTTTCCAATTTCTTGAGTTTAGAGAAAGAAGAAATGATTGAGATTGCAGAAAAAATTTCATCAAAAATGTAGTCAAAAAATTATTCCCGGCGGTGCATAAAAATGCGCTCTTTGCAGTTTAACCGTGAAGAGCGCATTTTAATTTCAGAAATTATTTTAAAAATTAATGCTCACCGAATCATAAACAATTACTTTTTCCCATAAATGCCCGCAATCTTCAATAAATTTTAAATGAATCGGATGCGTTTGATAAATATCTTGGTCTTCCGGAGAATCGAACAAACACAACCAAGATGCAGCATAAGTCGTGTCAATAACACCGCGATTCGTGCCGGCAGGTGTGCCAATATTGAAAGTTTTAATTGTCGGTACGTTTGAAAGTTTTTTTAAACCTTCAATGAGTCCGGCAGTGTCGGCAGCGTTACCTGTATTTTTCAACCAAAAATAAACATGATGAACGAATTGCGTATTGGATTTTGCCATTTTGTTATTGTTATTATTAGCTATTATTAGTTATTATTAGTTAATCGTTAATGCTTAAAAGTTTAGGATAACGAATAACTGATAATGTTTTGCAAAGTTAAAACAAATGCCTTGCAAATAGATTTTTGCAAGGCATTTTAAATTTTGAATAATGCTGTTTCTATTACCTCAACCCTTTCAAATAAACAATACTTTTCGGAACATTCACCATTTCCAAATTGCTTTCGTCTTCAATGAAATAATGTTGGATGCCGATTTTTTTTGCGACTTTAAATATTTCCGGAAAATTTGCTTGACCTTCTCCCAAAATTACATCATTTTCTGCGGGCGTGCCGCCCGAACCATCCCCTTTTATGTCTTTTTTTAAATCTTTAACGTGTATAAGTTTCCACCGTTTTTTATATTTTTTCAAAAGTGCAACCGGATCGGCACCGCCGTGTAAAGTCCACAACACATCCATTTCAAATGAAACATAATTCGGATTGGTGCTTTGCATGATGTAATCAAATAAAGTTTCATTCTGATAAGGTTGAAATTCGTAACCGTGATCATGGTAGCAAAAAGTTAAACCGTTTTCTTTGAAAATTTTTCCCGCTTTATTGAAAACTTCAA
>JAYTIA010000633.1:0-8318 GCA_043732145.1 Saprospiraceae bacterium | reverse complement strand
GTTGAATCGCACGGATTTAAACCGGTGGGCGGATTGTTTCCGGAAACGAGTATTGGTTGGTATCGAAAACATTTTTCGGTGGCTAAATTAGATTCGGGCAGCCGATTTCAAATCCAATTTGACGGGATTTTTCGCAACGCCACTATTTGGATGAATGGATTTTATGTCGGCAATAATATGAGCGGTTATGTCGGCGCGGCATATGATGTTACTGATATTATCAATTTCCATAAAGAAAATGTAATCGTTGTAAGAGTAGATGCCACGCAATATGAAGGTTGGTTTTATGAAGGTGCGGGCATTTATAGACACGTTTGGCTCAATCAATATAATAACATGCATATTCCTGCCGGCGGGCTTTTTGTACGCGCCGATGTTCAAGATAATGCCGCAACAATTAATATTGAAACAAAAATTGAAAACAAAAATTTTACTCCGACTAATTGCTCAGTAAATTCTTACATAACTGACAGAGACGGTAAAAAATTGGCTGAAACTAAAGATGAAGCCGTTTCAATTGATGCAAACGGAAATACAATCATTAAACAAAAAATTACTATCGCTAATCCAAGACTTTGGTCGCTCGACGAGCCTTACTTATATCGTGTCGTTTCGGTTGTAAAAGCTGAAGGAAAAATTATTGATACACAAAAACAAAAATTCGGTATTCGAATTTTGAGATTCGATGCCAACGAAGGATTTTTTTTGAACGGAAAACATATCAAAATTCAAGGTACGAACAATCATCAAGATCATGCGGGACTCGGCAGTGCTTTGCCGGATTATTTGCAATATTATAGAATTCAATTGTTGAAAGACATGGGTGTCAATGCCTATCGCACAAGTCATAACGCACCGACACCGGAATTACTCGATGCTTGCGATAGTCTCGGTATGTTGGTTTTAGATGAACAACGTTTACTTAATAGCAGTCCGGAATATCTGAATCAATTTGAAAGATTACTTTTAAGAGATAGAAATCATCCGTCGGTTTTTTTATGGTCAATCGGTAACGAAGAAGGTTGGATTCACACACAATCTAACGGAAAACGCATTGCACAAACACTGCTTGCCAAACAGAAACAATTAGACCCATCGAGAATGAGTACTTACGCTGCGGATTTTGGAAATATCACGCAAGGCGTGAACGAAGTTATTCCGGTGCGCGGATTCAATTACCGTCAAATGTTCGTTGCAGATTATCACCGCGACCACGCAATGCAACCAGTTATCGGTACTGAAATGGGAAGTACTTTGACAACGCGAGGCATTTATGAAAAAGATACGATTCGGTGTTATTTACCTGACGAAGATATGACGGCACCTTGGTGGGCAAGTACGGCAGAAACTTGGTGGAAATTAGCGGCCGACAATAAATATTGGGCAGGCGGATTTGTTTGGACGGGTTTTGATTATCGCGGTGAACCAACACCTTACAGTTGGCCCAACATCAATTCGCATTTCGGCATCATGGATATGTGCGGCTTTCCGAAAAATATTTATTACTACTATCAATCATGGTGGACAGATAAACACGTTTTGAATGTTTCGCCGCATTGGAATTGGCAAGGAAAAGAAGGAGAACCGATTGATATTTGGGTAAATTCCAATGCCGATGATGTTGAATTATTTTTAAACGGCAAAAGTTTGGGCAAAAAAACAATGCCGCGCAACAGTCATTTGCAATGGTCCGTCAATTATGAAGCCGGTAAAATTGAAGCTATCGCTCATAAAAACGGAAAAATATTAAAAGCAAAAGTTGAAACTACCGGACAAGCTGTTTCGGTTATTTTAACGCCAAGTAAAACAATTATGCTTGCAGATGGAAAAGATGCAACAGTTGTAAATATTTCATTTAAAGATAGTGCCGGTCGAGAAGTACCGGATGCAGATAATTTGATTAAATTTAAACTTACCGGCGATGCAAAAATTATCGGCGTCGGCAACGGTGATCCAAGTAGTCACGAACAGGATAAATGTATTGAAGGTGCTTGGCAAAGAAATGCCTTCAACGGAAAATGTCAAGTAATTATACAATCAGGAAAGAAATCCGGAACCGTTAATTTAGATGCAAAAGCAGTAGGGTTGCCGTCTTCAAAAGTTAATATAAAAATAAATTGAAAATTTCGATAAACGTGCACAGGCATAAAGCGATTAAAAATCCAAAATCCAAAATCCAGAATTAAAAATTAATATGACTTACACACCCGACAACAAGCGTTACGATACAATGCAGTATCGCAGAACAGGAAAAAGTGGTTTACTATTGCCCATCATTTCTCTCGGTCTTTGGCATAATTTCGGACATGTAGATACTAATTCTACGTTTCGAAAAACTATTTTTACCGCGTTCGACAACGGCATTACGCATTTTGATTTGGCGAACAATTACGGTCCGCCGCCAGGCAGTGCAGAAGAAAACTTCGGACATATTCTGAAAGATAACTTTTCAGGTAATCTTAGAGACGAATTAATCATTTCTACAAAAGCCGGATATAATATGTGGCCCGGTCCATATGGCGAATGGGGTTCACGGAAATATCTAATCAGCAGTCTCGACCAAAGTTTGAAGCGTATACACTTGGATTATGTAGATATTTTTTATTCGCACCGTCCCGATCCATTAACACCATTAGAAGAAACCATGCAAACGCTGCACGATATTGTGCGGAGCGGCAAAGCATTGTATGTCGGCATTTCAAGTTATAATGCGGAAGATTCAAAAAAAGCGATTGATATTTTGAAACGTATGGGAACGCATTGTCTTATTCATCAACCCAAATACTCAATGTTTGAAAGATGGGTAGAAACCGCGTTGTTAGATGTTTTAGAACAAGAAGGTGTCGGGTGTATTCCATTTTCGCCTTTAGCACAAGGTTTGCTCACTGACAAATATTTAAAAGGTGTGCCGTCTGATTCGAGAGTGGCAAAAGGTGTGGGCTTTTTAACCGAAAAAAATTTAACCGAAGAGAGATTAAATAAAATAAGACAACTCAATACAGTTGCCGGTGAACGCGGACAAACTTTAGCGCAAATGGCGATGGCTTGGTTGTTAAAAGATGCGCGTGTAACTTCTGTGCTTATTGGTGCGAGCAAATCTGAACAAGTTCTTGATGCAGTGAATTGTTTGAAAGCTGAACCGTTTACGAAAGAAGAATTGGAGAAAATTGAAGATATTTTATAATAATTAAAATAATTTAAAAAAAATTTGCACACTCGAAAAACTTTTATTTACTTTGTATTTCAAAGTAATTTGTAGTTATGAAAACTCAGGAAGAACAACTTTCAGAACTGAAACAGATCAGAAATTTAATGGAACGCTCATCGCGTTTCATCGGTTTGAGCGGATTTTCCGGTATTGCCGCCGGCACTTGCGCTTTAATTGGCGCATTTATTTTGTATCGTTATTTGAACGCCGTGCCGTTTGAAGGCGATTACATCAACTATTGGAAAGCGGTTCATAGTCAAAAATGGGGTATGGGTTATCGCACTTTTTTATTTTTAGACGGTGCCGGCACGGCACTCGCAGCAATTATTTCAGGCGTCTATTTCACGATGCGCAAAGCCAATAAAAAAGGACAAAGTATTTTCGATAAAACGGCATTTAGATTACTCTTCAACATGGCGATACCGCTCATCACGGGTGGGGTGTTTTGTCTTGCCTTACTTTACTACGATTTAATTTTTCTCATCCCTGCAAGTACTTTAGTTTTTTACGGCTTGGCGTTAGTCAACGGCAGTAAATTCACGTTGCACGAAGTTCAATATCTCGGTTTCACCGAAATTGTTTTAGGACTTGTCGCACTGTTTGTAGTCAACTATTCGATCGAAATTTGGGCGTTGGGTTTCGGCGTACTGCATATTATTTACGGTGCGTTTATGTATTTTAAATATGAAGCGAAATAAGTATTGGGTATTATGTATAGGTGTAGTGTAAATAAAAATTTCTACTTAAATCCTAATATCCAATACCTAATATCCAATACCTAATAGAGATGAAAGATATTTTCAATAATTTAAAAAATAAAGCCTTTGATAATCAAATACGTTTGAGTATAATGTCTATGCTCATGGTAAATGATGCGGTGGATTTTTCTACTTTCAAAGACATACTAGAATTATCGGATGGTAATTTGTCGAGTCACTTAAGTTTTTTGGAAAATGAAAAATATATTTCAGTGAATAAACAATTTATCGGTAAACGTCCGAAATCATCTTACACCGCAACAGAAATCGGGAGAAAGGCTTTTTCCGACTATTTAAACGCACTCGATAAATTAATAAAACAAACAAGGGAATAATTAATGATAAATATTAAATCTTAAAATTAAATTTATGAATACAAATCGGACACGCTTTATAATTACTATAACTGCAATTCTTCTTGGTTTTGCCTCACATTTTGTTTCAAGGTATATTACCGAAATTTTTTTTAGAGTAGGTTGGTTAAATACTTTACCTTGGATTATTGCAGTATTGTATATTGGTTATTTAAGCTCAAACAAAAAGGAAATTATAATTAACGGTGCATTGTTCGGCTATTTTCTTTTTTTAGCTTATATGTTTTTCGGTTACGGAGGAAAACCGGATATTGAAAACATTTCTAAAATGACATTTTTTGCTCTACTATTTAGTTTGGTTGGAGGAATCGCCGGTGTTGTTGGTGCTTTTATTGGGAATCTTTTGAAAAGAAATTTTCAAATCAATGAAGACAACCACAAAAAATAAACTCGAAACTTTAAAATAACCTAACACTCTTAAATAATAGTAATTATTTTTTTATACTTAAACTTTGTAAAACAAAGTAATTTGTAATTTTTTAAATCTTTTTTATGAAAATCAATTTTTTAATTTTTGTTTTTTCGACGGTGATTTTTAGAATACTTACCGTCAATTTATTTTTTATTGCGTTCAGTGCAACAGTGCGTTTTTATCACCGATTTTATAAACTGCGCGAAAAAATTTTACACGCCATCGTCAATATACAGGTACCGATTTACAGACACTTGATGCCGAAAAATAAAAAATGGAAATATTCTAAAAGTGATTTGCAGAATTTTCCGGAAGGCACACTCGGGCGTGATATCGCCATGTTTCTAGAAAAAAATAATTTCGATTTTATTCCTTTTCTTGAAACACACGATGTATATCATGTACTTTTAGATTACAAAACCACCATTTCCGACGAAGCACGGTTATACTTTTTTCTTTTCGGTAATCGTAAATACAGTTTTGAAGTTTTAGGAACCGTTGCTATCAGTTTGATTTTACTACCCGAACTTATTTTTGATTTTGAAAGACAGTATAATCGGGGGAAAAAATGCGCTAAAATAAATCACCGACAATTTCAAAACGATTTGCATATTCCGACAGAAATTTTGCGTGCTAACATTTTTATTTAGGTGTCAGGTATTAGTTTAGAAATTATTTTATTTTTATTTTTTCAAAAATAATTTTCGATTTAGATTTTCAAAAAAAAATTAAAAATATTTTTCAAAATAATTAAAAAAAAATGCTGTCTAGATTTTCAAATCCGGTAATTTTTTAATTCTATAAACTCAAGTCAATTATCTTTCTCATGCAAAAACAAATTATAAAACCTCTCGCCGTTTTGTTAGGTACTATTTTATTCGATTTTCTTTTTTTTAAAGCGTTTGTGGGACTTAATGTACTGCTCATCACAATTTTTTTTGAAACCGCGTTATTTTATTTTTATCGCGCAAGTTTTTCAAAACGAAACGTACAATATGTCGCGATCGGCACTTTTATTTTGGCTTTGTGTGTTGTGTTTACCAACTCAAAACTTGCCGTAGTTGCATATTTATTGAGTTTTAGCTTTTTAGTCGGTTTAATACAATTGCCGGAGTTGCGGTTTTTATTTTTCGGCTCATTGCTATTCGCCGGCAATTTTTTGGAGGTGCCAAAACATTTTGCAAACAGTCTGACAAACTTGTTTGCTACACATCGTACACCATACCAACGCTTTCCTTTCTTACCGATTTTTATGGCAATCATTATCGGCAGTGTTTTTTTCTTTATTTATTTGGTTTCCAATCCTCGATTTGCGGATATTGTTTTACCTTTTTTTGATGCGTTGGCGCGTATTTTCACTTTTCGGTTCGATTTCGGTCACTTTATTTTCTTCGGAGTATGCTTTTTTATTACGGGTGCAACTATTTGGAAACATCAAATATTTGATTTTAATTCTTGGCAAAATAAACTTTCGGACAATTTAATATCACAACAAAAGAATAATTTAGAAATAAATTCTCTCACAAATCTAACAGAGTATGAATCAAACAGATTGGGAATAATTGTTTTAGGGACAGTCAATCTGCTTTTGTTGCTCAATAATATCACTGACGTTCCATTTGTTTGGTTCAATAATCACATTAATTTCAGCCCTGCCGATATGAAGGTTTTTGTGCATGAAGGTACTTACCTCCTAATTTTCGGTATTTTATTGGCGATGGGTGTTTTATTGTGGTTATTTCACGGCAATATAAAAACGAAAAAAATTTTTGTCGAAAAAAAATCCAATGCTTCTCTTATTGATATTTTGGCTAAAATTTGGTTAGTGCAAAATGCATTTTTGGCATTATCGGTCGGCATGCGCAATGCGCATTATATCAATGCTTTTGGGTTGGCGTATAAACGCATCGGCGTAATTTTTTTCTTGATTTTAGTCTTGTGTTGTTTATGGTTCTTGTATGAAAAGATAAAAAATTCAGAAACTTTTTACAGATTTGTATCTCGTAATGCTTGGTCTTTGTATCTTGTTTTGGTTGCTACAAGTTTCGTGCCTTGGGATACTTTTATTACGGATTACAATATTCGGCATACGCCCGGCAAAGATTTAGATGTGCGTTTTTTGATGAATGATGTCTCGGATAAAAATACATATCAACTCATCCAAAATAAAAATTATCTTTTGCAAAGTGCTGCAAACAGCGATATGGGTTTGGGAGATGAAATTATTTATCGCGGTGCCATTGATAAAAAAGTATTAGGTAATGTGCTTGAAAAAGAATTTGATGACCTTCTGTCCGCAAAAACCGCGCGCTTACACCGCAAATATGCGCATAATAATTGGCGTTCATGGAATTATCCCGATGAAGTAAACAGACAATTTTTAGAAAAAACCGGTAAATGATGCTATTCTTTAAAAATAAAAACGATTAAAAGTTTTTTAATAAAAAAATAGCTTATAAATTGTGTGAGTTTTCGGAAACCCAAACACCTTTGAAACCAAATCCGTTCAAAAATTTATGTGCTATGCCTGATAAACTAAAAATTCGACTTGGAAACAGTGATGCTGTACTCACTAAAAGTACACGATTTGTCGGTGTAAAACGACGCAGATCGCGCGGTATCGATGATAATATCTCAGACCCGGAGATTAACAATACAATTCACTCGCATCTCGGCGGTTTTGAGGTGATAGATTTTCAACGTAAACGCGGTGCAAATTTGAATAAAAAATTAGATGATATGCGTGCCTCTAAAGAAATTGATTCCGGAACGCACGTGTATTATATAAACGGTAGTAAAAAACCGGTAGTGCCGACCGGTAGTATTTATATTGAATTCTATCCCGGTATTCCGGAGCAAAGACAAAATGAAATTTTAGCCCAATCGCATTTAGAAATTAAACAACGGCGGTCACTCGAAAAGTTAGTAGCACGTGTAACTGCCGAATCTCTTAATCCGCTCAAATGTGCTGCTTTATTACAAACGTACTACGAAGTCAAAAGTGCAGAGCCGGATTTAGACGCAGAAGTTGAGCATTATTATGAAGACCCGACTGCCAGATATTGGGGACAAATGTGGCATCTAATTAACGTTGGAACAATTCCGGACAGCCCGACAATTCAAATAACACCGGGTGCCGATGCAAAAGTAAAACAAGCATGGGAATTGCTCGATGGTTACGGCAACCCGAATATTGTTGTCGCCATCGTAGATAATGGCATGGACATTCATCATCCGGATCTTCGCGATAAAATTGTAAAACCTTACGATTGCTGGGATAATTCGCCGAAGGTACGTATGGGTGATCCGGCTTATACGCACGGTACGCCTTGTGCAAGTGTTGCCATTGCACCTGCCAACGGCGGTATGGTTGGTGCTGCACCGGTTGCGCGTTTCATGCCTGTTTGCGGTACAAGTTATAGTATTGAAGGCACTGAAACCATGTTTAACTATGTAATGAACAACGGTGCAGATGTGGTCAGTTGTTCTTGGGGAACTGTTGACCCGAATTTTCAACTCAATCAAGATAAAATTGATGCAATTACAAAAGCGGCACGACACGGACG
>JAYTIA010000632.1:0-3174 GCA_043732145.1 Saprospiraceae bacterium | reverse complement strand
CATCCGCCGGTTTTTTTTCGGGATTAGTTTTTTTCTCGGAAAGTTTTTTACAAAAACAAAAAGCGGTTGCTTGGTTATGGCGTATCGGTGGTTTGTGTTTAATGTGCGGAATGATTTTAGCCGGTCTATATGCCTTACGCACCGTTTTTTCTGTTCCGTTTTTAAACTTGGGATTTATGCAAGCAGTTCACGGCACACTGAATGCACTCGGTTTCGGCACACTTATGTTAATTGGTTGGTGTTTGAAAGAAAAATAATTAAATTTGCATGGAAATAATATACCTATTAAAAAACGCAAACGCCAGCGAAGGTCTCTTTGACTTTCGTCTACTATTTTCAGGTCCCCGCTCGCACACCATCTTACACCTAAAAACACAAACGCTCGTGAAAGTTTTGGACTTTTCACGCACTATTTTTGCGTCTCCTGACGCAACCGGTTTGATTGCCGCTCGTACATTTTCTTTCTTTTGTCTTGATACAAAAGAAAGAAAGAAAGAAAAAATAAAGAACAAAAAATCGCCTCCGGCTTTTTGTTCGGCTTCCGCGCCTGCTCGTTTCGGCATCCTAAAAATTCTTTAATTCCGGAAATTCTGATTCAGACATTTTTACCCCGTTCGCCACCATCTTCCCTAAAAAACACAAACACTCGTGAAAATCTTTAGGTTTTTTGCGATCGATAGTATATTTTATTCAAAAAAGGAGCACTTAATTAGAATGAAAATTCCATTCCATTTTCAAAAGCGTAAATAAAATATTTTTTCTAATTGTATCAAAATTCCGAATTACTTTTGAGACGCACGAATTTAGTCGCCGGTATTTTTTAAAAATTCTGTATTGTTATATGTAATTTAGTTTTTTGGAGTAAAATTTGCGTATCGAACATTATAACTCAAAAAAATTCAACTGTTTTTTGTGAAAAATATTTTATAATCCGACATGTTGTTATATTTGTAGCAATTTTTAAAAATCAACTTATCGTTCAAGCGCATCAACAAGTATGCAACCGAATTTTTAAACACAACTTTTCGGTAAAATTGAGAAAATTACAAGGTTGATGCGCCGATACAGACATACCGTTTTATGGGAATTATTATTTCTTTGCTCAATCACAAAGGAGGTGTCGGTAAAACTACAAGTGCCGTAAATATTGGGGCAGGTTTAGTGGAACTCGGCAAAAAAGTTTTACTCGTTGATTTGGATCCGCAAGCTAATTTGACTTTATCTTTCGGTATTCCGCGACAACCCGTGACAATTTACGAAGCGATGCGCGGCGAATCGGAATTAAAACCTTACACGATTAAAAATAATTTAGACATTGTTATTTCTACTTTAGATTTATCGGGCGTGGAAATGGAATTGAGCAACGAAGCCGGACGCGAATACATTTTGCAAGAAGTGTTTGAACCGTTATTAGATAATTACGATTTTATCATCTTGGATTGTCCGCCTTCCTTAGGTTTACTTACTTTGAATGCGCTCACGTGCAGTAACTTCGTCATCATTCCGCTTCAAACCGAATTTTTAGCTTTACAAGGTCTTGCCAAAATAAAACAAGTTATTGATAAAGTTAAGTTCAGGTTGAATAAAAATCTTGAAATCGGCGGCGTTATCGCTACGATGTATGATGCGCGTAAAGTATTGAGTCGAGACGTGGTTGAAACGATTTTAAAATATTTTGGAGAAAAAGTTTTTAAGACTTATATTCGTGACAACGTTGCGCTTGCGGAAGCACCTGCACAACAAAAAGATATTTTTGCATACAGTCATAAAAGTGCTGGTGCAGAAGATTATCTGAATTTATGTAAAGAAATTTTGGAGCGAATGGGGAAAAATGGACAATAGACAATGGACGATGGACAATAGACCACGTGAAATATCTTTGTCTATTGTCTATTATCCATCGTCCATCAATTACTCATTATAAATTGATTACAACGTGAGCAAAAAAAAATTTTCAGGTGGATTCGATACGATATTCAACCCGGAAGCTGAAACAGGCACCGGCGATGTTGGTACTAAAGATTTGCTCAATATGACCACATTAAGTGCAAGCAACGCCGGTCCGGATATGCCGATAACAAAAGCATTGAAACGTCCGGGCGTGAAAAACTTCACAAATGATTTAGATTCTTTGTTTAAAGATGCTTTCACGGAAGCGGTTGAAGAAAAAATAGATAAAATACGTAAACAAAGCGGTATAGGCAATCAAGATGATTCGATGAACATATCGAGGAAACCACTTTTCGGTTTAGACGCACTTATTCGCAGTACTGTTGATGCTTCTTTGGCAGAATTGCAACAAGCCACGATAAAACGTTTGACGATTATCGTAGAAAATCAAAAAGTAGAAAAACTGAAATCAATTGCTCGTATGGAGCGTTCTTTTATGAAAGATATTATTTCAGGCGTATTGAATGAATTTATTGACAGCTACGAGAAACGAACGGGGAAATCGTTGATGTAAATTAGTTAGTCTCTTAGTCGGTTAGTCGAACATTTTAGACGAACCGACTAAGAGACTATTCGATTAACCGACAAAATAAAACAAACATTGAAAACTACACAAGACTTACGCTTATACTACAACCATACTATCCATCCTGAATTGTTGCGTTTGGAAAATAGAAGGCATCGTTTAATTATTTTTGTTGCTTTTTCTTTTTTGATGCTGTTACTTATTTTCATTGCACAATTATATTTTAAAACGCTTTTAGTAACTTTAGTACTGCTGATACCGATGGCACTTTGCGTGACATTGGCATACAATGAACTTGAAACTTTTCGCTCAAATTTCAAACCAAAAATCGTTACGCTGCTACTCGAATTTATTTCAGGTGAGGTGAGTCATCACAATCCGATGAAATATGTAAGCAATGCTGCGATTGGTACCGATATTTTTGATAAAAGTCGTTTGTTCGTGGCATCATCTATTGATTATACAGGCGAAGATTATATTTCCGGTGACATGGGTGAATTGAGTTTTGAATTAGCAGAACTTGCGGTTAAAGAAATTTCACCGGTACGGAATCGTTTAGACGATGTTTTTGCCGGCGTTTTTATGCACGCCCGTTTTACTGAAAGAAGTGTACAAGCCTCAACCGGAGAAATTTTAGTTTTGCCGCGACATTTGCGCCAATTTTTATCGCGCACCATTAAAACATTCACACTCAACGG
>JAYTIA010000631.1:0-8331 GCA_043732145.1 Saprospiraceae bacterium | reverse complement strand
AAGTAAGTCTATCTTCATTTTTTCGTGATTCGGATTGGAATCGAACCAATAACCTACTGCTTAGAAGGCAGTTGCTCTATCCGTTGAGCTACCGAACCGAATTTAGAATTGCAAAAGTAGTTCTTAAACCAATGTATTGCAAGGAATTTTCAAAAAAAATACAATGCACAGTTCATAATTGACAATTGACATTAGGACAACGACTAATTATTATTGGCAATGTCACCTGTCAACTATCATGTCTATTATACCGTTGTCAATTGTCAATTAAATCGTTGTCCATTATCAATTTTTTTTCACAGTCAATCCTAATTTTTTTCCTTCTTCGAGCATCATATTAAACGCGACACCGAAATTATTCGGAATAATACCATCAAGAATCGCTTCTCTAATTGCTAATTTTATCACACCCACTTCTTTTGATGGCGGAATACCGAAAGTTTCCATTATCATTTCTCCCGACACCGGAGGCTGCCAATTTCTGACGTTATCACTTTCTTCTACTTCTACACAACGCTGTTTTAAATATTGATAATTAGCGAGATAGCGTTTCACGCGCTCCGGTTGCTTCGATGTAATGTCCGCTTCGCAAAGCGTAAATAAATCTTCGAGATCCTCATTCGCATCAAATAATAAACGGCGCACGGCAGAATCTGTAATTTCTTCTTTCGTTAATGCCACCGGGCGATGATGCAATTTCACTAATTTTTGTACATATCGCATTCTATCATCAACCGGCAAACCTAATTGACGAAACAAACGCGGTACCATCGCCGCTCCGACTTCTTGATGTCCGTGAAACGTCCAACCTTCTTCTTTATCGAAACGTTTTGTGGCGGGTTTGCCGATGTCGTGCAATACTGCAGCCCAACGCAACCAAATATTGTCGGTATGTCGCGCTATATTATCCACGACTTGGCACGTGTGATAAAAATTATCTTTATGGCGCAAACCATCTTTTGCTTCTATACCTTGCAGGGCGACAAATTCCGGAAAAATAATGTGCATCAAACCGGTTTTAAACATCAAAATTAATCCAACACTCGGAACATGGCTTTTCAAAATTTTTTCCAACTCAACAATTATCCGTTCTTTCGACACAATGCGAATACGATCGGCAAATTCGGAAATGGCATTGAGCGTGCGCGGTTCAATTGTGAAATTGAGTTGCGTTGCGAAACGAATGGCACGCATCATACGCAAAGGATCATCACTGAAAGTTTTTCCGGGTTCGAGTGGTGTGCGAATGATTTTACTTTCAATATCTCTGATACCTTCAAACGGATCAATAATATCGCCGAGGTCATCATCATTCAAACTCACGGCGAGTGTATTAATCGTAAAATCGCGACGGTTTTGATCATCTTCTAAAGAACCTTCTTCAATACTTGGTTTTCTGCTGTCTCTTCTATAAGATTCTTTTCGCGCGCCGACAAACTCTACTTCTACATTTTTATAGCGCAACATCGCCGTACCGAAACGTTCATACACAACAACTTTAGGTTGTGGGTGCATCCGCTTTGCTACATTTTCCGCCAAAGAAATACCGGAACCCAGACAAACAATATCCATATCTTTCGACGGACGCGACAATAATCTGTCGCGCACAAAGCCGCCCACCACAAACGCGGGCAAATTCAATGCTTTGGCAGTGTTGCTCACAATATCAAAAATTTCTTTTTCGTTCGGTTGTATTTGGAAAATCATACCGCTAAACGGAATTAAGAATTAAGAATTAAGAATTAAGAATTCTGTAAATTCCTTATTCCTTGTAAAAAAATACAAATTAACAAAGAGTAATTGATTAAGACATAAAAATTCTTAATTTTTATGTCTTAATTCTTGAAGGTTCATACAATTAAAATGCCCTTTCGGACAAACATTAAAACCAATTTTTGAACACGGGCGACACGACAAACCATGTACTTCCATCATTTGTTCAGCGGCTTTTTCTTGTATTTTTTTATCCTCGAGATAAGGTGTCATACCAAATTCCGGAACGGTATTGCCCCAAACAGAAATAATATCTTTGTTAAATGCTGCTGCTATGTGCATCAAACCGGTATCGTGCGTGATAATTTGTTTTGCCTGTTGCACTACCGATGCCGATTGATTGAGGTTGAGTTGTCCGCATAAATTTAAAACATGAACGCCGCAATTGCTTTTGATGGCTTCTCCGCGTTCATTATCCTCTTTGCCGCCAAGTAAAAATATAGGCAGATTTATTTTTTTACAAATTTCAACGATTTTATTTTCGGGCAATCGCTTTGTGGCGTGTGCGGCACCAATCACGAAAGCAATGTAGCCGTTCGGATAAATGAAATAATTGGTTAGAGCCGGGATGTTCACCACATCTTTATCGGGAATAAAATAATCTAAACCTGCGCCGTCATTTTTTACATTCAGTGATACAATGGTTTTTAAATATCTGTCAACAATGTGAATTTTCGGCAGGCGATTTATTTTAAAATTTACCAAAAGCCATTTTTCAAAATTAAGTTTATCGAAACGAAAAGTTTTTGCACCGAGTAAAAAAGAAATGAGTCGGCTGCGCAAATTATTATGCAAGTCAATGATGACATCGAAATTTTCATTTTCGATACCGGAATTATTTCTAAAATAATTTTCAGATTTTTTTTTGAAATACTTTTTCAAAATTTTTTTTAAAAAATAATTTTGAAAAAGTATTTTTAAAATATTTTTTTCAAAAAAAATTTCTGAAACATTTTTTTTAATCGTCCAAACTTTTTTTACATGCGGGTTATTTTCTAATATTTTTTCAAAATTTTTTTTCGTCAAGAAATGAATCTCACAATCAGTTTGTTGTTTCACACAACGCACCACAGGCGTTGTTAAAACAATATCGCCGATAGAGGAAAAACGGATGATGAGAATTTTCATATTATTTCGTTAACCGTTTTAATTCGCTTGTAATAATAACAATTAATAGTACAACGCCCATTAATCATTAGAGAATTATAAAAAATACAAAAAAATGCTTTTCTTGCACTTTGAAATTTTAATGATAAACAAAATGAGATTGCTAAAACTAACGGTGATTATTTTCATCACAATATTACAAACCTACTCAGGATTTTCACAAAGTTACGACACTAATTTCTTCAATGCCATGCGTTGGCGCATGATTGGTCCTTATCGCGGCGGCAGAACGGTTGGTGCTTGCGGTGTGCGCGAACAACCGAATACTTTTTATATCGGCGTGAACAACGGCGGCGTTTGGAAAACAGATGACTATGGCAGAACTTGGAAATCTATTTTCGACGAGCAACCGACCGGTTCTATCGGTGACGTAGCAGTCGCACCTTCAGACCCGAATACAATTTATGCGGCAAGCGGTGAAGGTTTGCAAAGACCGGATTTATCTGTCGGCGACGGCATTTATAAATCCGTTGACGGCGGAAAAAATTGGTTCAATACAGGTTTGCGCGATGCACAACAAATCGGTGGATTGGCGATTGACCCGACTACAAAGAATCGCGTTTTTGCGGCGGTACTTGGTCATCCTTACGGCGCAAATACGGAACGCGGTGTTTACAGAACAACAAATGGCGGCGTGAATTGGGAGCGTGTTTTATTTATTGATGAAAACACCGGCGCGATTCAAGTGGCAATTGACCCCACTAATCCGAATATTATTTACGCCGATTTATTCGCCCAACGTCTCGCACCCTGGGAAAACGGTGTGTTCGCCGGAGAGAATAGTGGTTTATATAAATCTGTTGACGGCGGTACAACATGGAAAAAATTGACGAACGGTTTGCCGACTTTCAAAGAAGAATTAGGACGCATCGGTTTTTGTATCGCGCCCAATCAACCGAACCGCTTGTATGCTACAGTGGATGCGAATGAAGAAAACGGCGGCATTTATCGCTCGGATGATGGCGGTGACTCGTGGAAAAAACTTTCCGGTGATGTCAGATTATGGGGACGTGGCAGCGATTTTGCGGAAATAAAAGTCAATCCGAAAAATCCGGATATGATTTATGCGGTTAACGTCGTGACTTGGAAATCTGAAGACGGCGGAAAAAATTGGTCGGCGTTTCGCGGCGCACCGGGCGGTGATGATTATCATCGGCTTTGGATTAATCCGGACAACCCGGATATAATTTTACTCGCCGGAGATCAAGGCGCGATTGTTACAGTCAATGGCGGAAAAACTTGGAGTTCGTGGTTCAATCAACCGACGGCGCAATTTTATCATGTCAATACCGATAACGCTTTCCCTTACAATGTTTATGGTGCGCAACAAGAAAGCGGTTCGGTCGGCATTTCAAGCAGAGGTAACGACGGCGGTATTACTGTACGCGAATGGCATCCGGTCGGTGTCGAAGAATATGGTTATATCGCACCCGACCCTAAAGACCCGAATATTATTTACGGCGGAAAAATTACAAAATTCGATAAACGCACCGGACAAGTTCAAAATATTGCACCCGAAGCCGTGCGTTCCGGAAAATATCGTTTTTTGCGGACCGCACCGGTTATTTTTTCGCCGATTGATTCTGTTACTTTATATTTTGCCGGCAATGTACTTTTCAAAACACGCGACGGCGGAAATGCGTGGCAAATTATCAGTCCCGATTTATCGCGTGAAACATTGGAAGTGCCGGCAAGTATCGGTATTTTCAAAACAGAAAAAATGAAAACCATGCCGCGACGCGGAGTTATTTATACCGTCGCACTTTCGCCACGCGATTCAAATACGATTTGGGCAGGTACCGACGATGGGCTCATTCATATCACACGCGATGGTGGAAAAAATTGGCAAAACATCACGCCACCGGCTGTAATGACTTGGCAAAAAATTTCATTGATAGAAGCAAGTCATACAGATGTCGGTACGGCTTATGCAGCCGTTAATGCGATTCGTCTCGACGATATGAAACCTCATATTTATAAAACACGCGATTACGGAAAAACTTGGTCGGAAATCACAAAAGGTTTACCAACCAACGAACCTATTAATGCTATCAGAGAAGACCCGACACGCTCCGGTTTGCTTTTCGCCGGTTCGGAACGCGCTGTTTATGTTTCTTTTGATGACGGAGCAAATTGGCAATCTTTGCGTTTGAATATGCCGGCGACTTCTATGCGTGATTTGGTAATAAAAAATAATGATTTAGTTGTCGGCACACATGGACGTTCTTTTTGGATTTTAGACGATATTACGCCTATTCGGCAAATATCGTTGAACAATGCTAAACAAGACGTTTTACTTTTTGCACCGCAAGACGCTTATCGCGTACGTTGGAATATGGGAACAGATACGCCTATACCGCAAGAAGAACCCGCCGGAGAAAATCCGCCGGACGGAGCCGTTATATATTATTTTTTGAAAAAAGATGCGAAAAATGTTGTTAAATTAGATATAAAAAATGCGGCACAACAACTCATCTGCACTTTTCGCAGCGACGATACACTCTATAAAATTCCGCCAGTAAACATTCCGGCGTATTGGATTCGTCCGCAAAAAATAATTTCCGGTCAAGCCGGTGCGCATCGTTTTGTCTGGGATTTACATTATACACCGCTCAACGAAGCACCGGAATATCCAATTGCCGCGACTTATGAAAACACGGCTCCAAATCCGACATCACCTTGGGTTTTGCCCGGCAATTATATCGTCGAACTCACCGTTGATGGCAAAATTTATTCATCAACTTTTGCCGTGAAACAAGATCCGCGTTTGACTAACTTTGGTATTAACGTCGGAGTCGGTAATGCGTTGCAGCGTCAACACGATTTATCGCTGCAATGTTACAACGCCAGAAAAAAATTGACCCAAATTAATGACGAATGGGCTTCTTTAAAAAAACAATTGTCGAATGTCGGCAGACTGCAAACGAGGGATAGTTTAAAAATGCTGAGCAACTTTTCAAACAAAATAACCTTATTTGAAAAAGGCGATCTGAATCCGAATGTACTTAAAAGAAAATTTGCCGGCGTTTTTGAAATTTTACACGACACAGATTTTCAGCCGACAACACAAACTATCAGTGCCGTGAATGATTTGCAAAAACAAAACGACAATTTGATGTCGGAATGGCAAAAAATCAAATTTACTGATTTACCGAGATTAAATGAGCAATTGAAATTGCGTGGTATGAAAATTTTGAAAATTGAATAGTATTTTTGGTGATTGGTTAATTGGTGATTGGTTAATTGATTTAGATATGAGCAAATAAAAGTCGCACGAAGAAAAATTTCTTTGTGCGACTTTTATTTGAATCGAAAGAGATAACTTATTTAAAATTGTTTTAACAAAAAAAATTATACTAAACATAATAAAAAAGAAAATGCTAAATATACCGGCGCGATAATCCGAAAAATATTTTTTTATAGAATATATTTGTATCTTTTTCAAATGAAACAATTTTCGGTAACTGAAGAAAACACTCGGACTTGTCATACTCAAGTTAACGGTGTGCAGACAATTTTTATTAATTTAAAAAACAAAAAGACTTTATGTCTGATTTACACAAACTTGGAACACTTGAATCGAACGGGATTCAAAATTCATTCAGCAAAATCTTATCCGGAGACACGGTGCATCGCATCTCTACCCTCACAAAAAAATTGTCAATTGTCAATTGTCAATTGTCCACTCTTTTTCTTTTTCTTTTTTTTACGGCGCAAACTCAAACCGTCATAAATGTCACGAATACAAACGGCGGCAGCGGTGCCGGTGTGACCGGCACATGGACGGTACCTTCGGGCGGTCCTTACAAAATTCGCATTACCGTTAAAGGAGCGAAAGGCGGAGATAATTATAATGCGAGCGGCGGCAACGGTGCCGTTATAATCGGTGAGTTCGCGGTAAATTCCGGACAAGTGCTTGAATATGATGCCGGTGCTTCCGGCGGCGGAGCTTATGAATATGCCGGCGGTGGCGGCGGTGGTACCGGTGTTCGTATTAAAGACGGCTCGGTACTCATCATTGCCGGCGGCGGCGGCGGTGGCGGCGGAATTTCAAGTTATATATCGGGCAGACCCGGACAGAGCTTAGTTGCAGGCGGCAGCGGCAGCGGCGGCAATGGCGGCGGCGGCGGCGGCGGCGGCGGCGGCGGCGGATTAAATAGTGCCGGCGGTGCAGCCAGCCGTGTTTCCGGTGGCGGCGGTGGTTTTGGCGCTTCAGGTAGTGGCGGCGGTCCTTTTGGCGGCGGCGGCGGCGGCGGCGGATATGGTGCCGGTGCCGGCGGTGATGGCGGCGGCGGCGGCGGCGGCGGTTATTCCGGCGGTAATGGCGGCGTATTCATTAACGCTAACGTTGGCGGCGACGGCGGTGGCGGCGGCATTTCTTATAATACCGGTATGAACCAAAGCAATACCGCAGGCGGCAATAACGGCAGCGGTGTAGTTTTAATCGAGTACCTGCCCCCTACCGCAATAATAACACCCATACAACCAAAGTGCAGTGACCCGACACACGGCAGCGTTATGATAGACTTAACCGGCTATTTTAACGGCAATACAACCGATTTAGAATATGCGATTGTTGACGGCAGTTCTTTTACCGGCATGCCGACTTTCACGGTTTTCAATGCCGACCCTTTGACAGTAAATTCTGTTTCGGCAGGTACAAAAACCGTGCGTATTCGATTGAAAGTTAACATGGCTATTTTTTCAGATTATACTTTTACCTTAAACCAATACATACCCGGTATTCATATTCCCGACGCCAATTTTGCAAACGCGATTAAAAATTATTGCTTAAATTGTATTGATGCTTGCGATAATTTAACTGCGAATGCCGCAACACTTAATACTTTATTTGTAAACATCCGGAGCATTACCGATTTATCGGGCATAGAAGGCTTTACCACTTTAAAGACTTTGAATTGCTCCACTAACAAACTCACGAGTTTGCCGGCTAATTTGCCGTCAGGGTTAACTTATTTGGATTGCTCCGGTAATCAACTCACGAGTTTGCCGGCTAATTTGCCGTCAGAGTTGCTTGATTTGAGTTGCTACGGTAATCAACTCACGAGTTTGCCGGCTATTTTGCCGTCCGGGTTACAGACTTTGAATTGCTCCGCTAATCAACTCACGAGTTTGCCGGCTAATTTGCCGTCAGGGTTACAGACTTTGGCTTGCTTAGGTAATAAACTCACGAGTTTGCCGGCTAATTTGCCGTCAGGGTTACAGACTTTGGGTTGCGGCTATAATCAACTCACCAGTTTGCCGTCTAAATTGCCGTCAGGGTTACTGACTTTGAGTTGCTTCTCTAATCAACTCACGAGTTTGCCGGCTAATTTGCCGTCAGGGTTACAGAATTTGTATTGCTTAGGTAATCAACTCACGAGTTTGCCG
>JAYTIA010000630.1:0-3183 GCA_043732145.1 Saprospiraceae bacterium | reverse complement strand
TATCAATCGGTTTCAATAAATAATCAATAGCATTGACACGAAAGGCTTTTATAGCATATTGATCAAAAGCAGTTGTAAAAACAACTGGTGATTTTATTTCTACTTGTCGAAAAATATCGAAACTTAAACCGTCTGCAATTTGAATATCCAAAAAAATTGCGTCGGGTACCGGAAAAGTATTCAGCCACGCAACGGTTGCTTCAACGGAATCGAGAGTCTCAATAATGTTAATTGTTGCATCAAGTTGTTTCAACAGTTTTGTCAACTGCCGTGCAGCGGGTTGTTCGTCTTCAATGATGAGTACGTTCATATCATTTTGGATTTTAGATTTTAGATTTTAGATTTTTTGAGCGTACATGGAATCTATTATTGGTTTCTGAATCAGAATTTTCAGAAACCAACTAACCAACCAACAATAACGGCAATGAAACAATAAACGAATTTGCCGAAACAATCACTTCTACTTCTTTATTGCTCACCAATTTGTATCTATTTTTTACATTTTCTAAACCGACACCGGTGCCTTCTTGCATTTGATTTTTTCTTTGTAAATTATTTTTAACAATCAATACTTCACCGTTTTTTTCTACAAAAACTTCAATGTGCAAAGGTTTTGCCGCTGAAATAATATTGTGCTTAATCGCATTTTCAAATAAAATTTGTAAAGCTAAAGGTACGATTTGGCGTTCGGAAATACTTTTATCGTTTATGGAAATATTGATGTTCACGATTAAATTTTCGCCGAATCTTTCTTTCAATAAAAAAATATAAGCATTCAAAAACTCTAATTCAGTTGAAAGCGGTGTTGTATTTGTATCGCGCATTTCGAGAATATAGCGATAAACTTTTGAAAGTTTTTGCACAAAACGAACTGCAGTATCCGGTTGTTCGGGAATAATATTAACGAGCGTATTTAAAGAATTGAAAAGAAAATGCGGATTTACTTGATTGCGCAAACTTTCGAGTTGACTTTGCATATTAGCGCGTACAAGTTGTTCTTTTTCAATTGTTGTGGTTTTCCATAAATTAAAATTGCGCATACTTTCGTAAAGTCCGGCAACAAGCAAAAAAGTTGTAAAACTTGCCGCATTTACCTGAATTATAGATGGTTTACATCCGTAAGCAAAAGAATCTTTGGATAAAAAAAGTGGTTCTAAAAAATGATGCGTAACGTTGCATAATAAAAATATAGAACTGAAGCAAGCAAGTAAAATCCAAGTTAAACGACGCGAATTATCTTTATAATTCGGAAAACGCTCATTGCCAATAATAAAAAAAAACCGGCAAATCTGCCAATATAAAACCGTATAGATTGTTGAAAATACAGTATTTGCCCAATAAAATTCATCATTGAAATTGCGCCCGAAAAAAACTATCGGTATAAGTAAACCCGCCAAAGGAATACCGATAAGCCGTATTTTATTGTCGTTGAAACCGAGCAGCGGACAATAATCGAAAAGAATTGAGCGAATAGTACGCATTGATAAAATGGATGATGAACACAGCGCAAAGCTAACTTTATGAAAAAATGATAATTAATAACGAACTCGCACTCAAAAACAAACAAAGCGGTGCATAAAATTTCGTATCAAGTTGTGCAAATTCGGTGGAACGAACTGTTTTTAAAAAACCGACGTATTTGAAATCACCGCCGGCACGCAGTAAAAAAATACCGGCTACAATCCATAATCCGTATTTCAAAACCCAATTCGGAAATTTTATTAAAGAAATACCCGCAAAATGTAGAAACAAAATTGCGATTAAAAGAACGCCGACTGCTACCGCACCGCACTCAAACGCTTTCGGTTTTAAAACCAATTTACCTTCCGGCATTGTCGGCAATGATTGTGCTAAACCCCATTTTCCGCTAAACATCCAATAAAAATGAATACCGGAAATAACGGATAAAATTATTGAATTGATTAACGCGAGTATTGGTATCATTTTTTTAATTTTTAAATTTTGGTTTTGAATACCCAATACCCAATACCTAAGATTTCACTTCATCAAACTTCGCATCATAATCTTCGCGCAAAGTGTGCATCAATCTGTCCCAGATAAGTGTATAAAGTCCGTAATTACCGGTAAAATATTGGTGGTGTTGATTGTGTGCGACGGAAGTATTTATCCATTTGCCAAGTGGATGACGGTTGAAGTTACGCGGATACAATTCGTAACCTAAATGTCCGTAAACATTATAAACGATTTGAAACAAGAAAAATAAACCGAAGTTGATGATATAGACCGGAAAACAAAAAGCAAAAATAAAATAAATACCCACCTCAACAAAAGATTCCAAAGGATGAAAAGCGTAAGCCGCCCAAGGTGAAGGATTAGTAGATTTGTGATGCACAAGATGAAAGTATTTGAAAAGTTTCGGGTGGTGCATCAAACGATGCACCCAATAAAAATAGGCATCGTGTACAAAATACATCAACACAAAAGAAAAAATGAGATAAAAAATCCCATACTGTTGAGGGTTCGTATATATTAACGTATGCGGACGAATGTGCGGATCGAAAACAACGAGTGCCGGAACAAGAGCAAAAATCAGCATGGCAGATGCCGAGTAAAGTATTTCTCGCCGGATATCATTTTGTTGAGGAAACTTGGACTGAATTTTTTTTAATCCGGTTTTATTTTTAAAAAAGAAATAAAAAATAACAAACGCGATGCCGGCAATTAAAGCGTAGCGTGTAGAGATATTCTGTAAAATAAAAAAATACTTATCCATTGAAGTAAAATTTAAAAATAAAATTTATTTTGACAGAGCAAAAATGACAAAAAAAATCAAAAAAATATAATTAAAAATTTTGACCGGTAGAATTAGGGGGTTGACCGGTAATTTTATCCTCGTCGAGGTTAAAACTTTATAGCAGATAAAAAATAATATTGTTTTTTAGAACATTTAACACATTTTTTCTGCAAATAATTTAAAACGCGTTAACTTTGATGGTGAATTTTATTTTTGCAAAAAAACATACACCTGATCACTACTCATTTAACAAACATTCCCTTGAATATGATAAATATTAACATTAAAAGTACATTGTTTGCTTTTACACTTTTATTGCTCTACATTCCATTATCGGCGCAAATAAAGGTAGGCACTAACAAAGACAAATCACTTTTTGCTGTCGGGGAAAGTATGTCATTTAGAGTGACGGGCGGTTCCGGAACGGC
>JAYTIA010000629.1:0-8350 GCA_043732145.1 Saprospiraceae bacterium | reverse complement strand
TTTAAAATTTTTATTTTTTTTCCGAACAAAACTAAAACTTTGTCGAAAGATTTTTCTTTTTTCGAGCGGAGAAAATACTTTTGTTTTGAAATTATTTATCAGGTTGATATTTATGATTATTTTTGAGAAATAATTTCTATCTTATTTCTACTTAATGAAATTTGAAAAAACTTCGGTTATAATACAATCAAATTATAATCAAGACTTAAAGCAAACTGAAGTTTGGTATAAAAATAGTAAAAGGCTTATTTTTCAATTTTTTTTAGATTTATAATACATGAATAACTTAGATTGACTTTTACTGCACATAAAAAAAATAAAAGCTATTGCCGATATCGGTTTTTTATATAGTAAAAGCGAATACGACACTGAACGTTATAATGAACTCCTTACCATCAGTTTTGAATTGCTGCACGAAGTTACCGGAAAAGAAATTGAAATGATTAAAGATTTATATTTTGATGTAAAAGAATATCCGACGGCAAAAGTGGATATTCGAGGCATACTTTTGAAAGACGGGAAAATTCTTTTGGTGCGAGAAAGTATGGACGGAAAATGGTCGTTACCGGGCGGCTGGGCGGATATTGGTTATTCGCCACGTGAAGTAGTGATAAAAGAATTTAAAGAAGAAACCGGATTAGATATTGTGACTGAAAAATTATTGGCAGTTTTTGATAAAAAAATGCATCCGCATCCGCCGCAAGCTTTTTATGTTTATAAACTTGTTTTTCTTTGCACTGCCGGTTCTTCAGAATTGCAAAAAGGGTTCGATATTTTAGATATTGGCTATTTTGAAGTTAACAACTTGCCGGAATTATCGGAAGATGGAATTTTAAAAAGTCAAATTCAATTGCTCTACAAAAAAATTGAAAGCGGCGATAATATCACTTACTTCGATTAAAAAATAAAAACTTTATTGCTATGAATTACATGCCTGAAATAAAAATTATAACCACTGATATTCAAGTGATGTGCATTAAAGCCGTATCATTTCCGGAAGGCGTTCACGATGCGCATGAAAAGCTGCACGCTTTGTTTGCGTATAAAGTTGGTAGAACTTTTTACGGCGTTTCATATCCGGATGCACAAGGAAAAATAGTTTACGCTGCCGGAACAAATGAAATTTTTACCGGCGAAGCTGCAACTTTAAATCTTCCGATTTTCACAATAAAAAAAGGAATTTACAATAGCATTTTGATAAAAGATTATTACAAAGATATTCCTATTGTGGGGAGAACATTCAATGAGTTATTAAAAAAACCACGCCTTGACCCGAACGGTTATTGTCTCGAAATTTATCCGGATGGACACAATAGCAGAGATGTTTTGTGTTTAGTAAAATTGTTAGAGTAGTAGAAAAAAATTACTTTTGTTTATCCTTTCAACAAGTAACGAATAACGAATAACGAATCGCTGATGGAAAAAATAAAATTCACAACAATTGACGATTATATCGCTTTACAACGCGAGCAAATTCAACCGACATTGGAGTTATTACGACAAACGATTCGAGATGCCGCACCCGAAGCTGAAGAATTAATAAGTTACTCTATGCCGGCATTTAAGTACAAAGGCGCGCTTATTTGGTTTCACACTTACAAAAACCATTACGCTATTTATATACGACCGCATATTTTAGATGCTTTCCGAAGCAGATTAAGTAGATTTATTGTAACAAAATCTGCCGTTCAATTCCCGATAAATGAATTATTTCCAATCAAACTTGTAACGGAAATGGTACGGTTTGCAGTAGAGTGTAACGAACAAAATTTGGGCATCAAAGTTTTAAGAAACAAATGAGCAAAATGTATTTTGAAGATAAAATTTTCGATAATCAAAATTTTTCTAAAACCGCTTTAGAAAAACGTGAATACGACAATTGTACATTTACAAATTGCACATTCTCAAACGGCGATTTAATGAGCATCATTTTTTCTGATTGTAAATTTTCCGATTGCGATTTGAGTTTAGCAAAAATTTCGCAAACTTCTTTTAAAAATGTCGCGTTTAAAGATTGTAAAATACTCGGATTGAATTTCGAGCATTGCAATGAATTTTTATTTTCGGTGAGTTTTGATGGTTGCAATTTGAATTTCTGTACGTTTTACAAACTCAAACTTAAAAAAATAATTTTTAAAAACTGCTCCCTCAAGGAAGTAGATTTTTCCGAAGCAGATTTATCCGGTGCCGGTTTTGACGATTGTAATTTAGAAAAAGCCGTTTTTGATAATACGAATTTAGAAGCCGCAGATTTCAGAACGTCTATCAACTATGCGATTGATCCCGAAAAAAATCGCGTCAAGAAAGCAAAATTTTCGCGGGCGGGTGTTCATGGGCTTTTGTACAAACATGGAGTAATAATTGAAAATTGATAAGTTTTAAAACATGGAAAAAATAAAAATGCCGCTCTATGAAGTTAGAGCGGCATTTGCTAATGTACTTGAATTATAGTCTTCGCCAAAAGTTCGGGATGACTCATTTTTTTACCGAAATATAATTTTACGCTTCTGTATGTACAACTGCTTCCGGAACCGGAGCAACAACTGCCGGAGCAGCTTTAGCAACGAAACCTTTTTTAGCAACGTTTTTATTGCTTGTTTTCAATTCTTTGATACGCGATTTTTTACCTACCGTATCGCGCAAATAATATAAACGCGCACGACGTACTTTGCCGTGTTTCAATACTTCAACGCTATCAATACTAGGAGAAGAATACGGGAAAATACGTTCAACACCAACACCATTCGATATTTTACGAACCGTAAAAGATTTATTTCCTTCGTGACCCTTAATTTGTATCACATCACCTCGATAGGCTTGAATACGTACTTTGTCGCCCTCTACAATTTTATAGTTGACAACTACATTATCACCCGCTTTGAAAGCCGGATAATTTTTCTTTTCCGTTAATTGCTCGTGTATTAATTTTATAATTTCCATGACGAATTATGCACTGATGAACTTTGAGGCGCAAAATTAATATAATGTTACCTTGTATCAAAATAAAAATTAGATTTTTACGAAAATATTTTTAAATTTTTCAACATAAATAAATTACAGCCAAAATGTTCGCCGCCGGTGAGCGATTTCGGTACGTACTTGAATCCGATGGATTCATAAAGCGGTACGGCAGATTTTAATTCGGGCATCGTTTCTAAATAAATTTTATCGTAACCAAGTGCTATTGCTTTATCAAAACAAGTTGTCATCAAAAACTTTCCCAGACCGGTGCCGCGTGCTTCGGGCAGTAAATATAATTTTACCAATTCACAAGTATCGTCTGGCAACCCGTTTGAAGGGAATACGCCGCAACCACCGACGATTTTATCATCTATGTACGCCGTGTAATAATAACTTTTCGGCGTTTGAAAAAGTTGAAACAAATCGTCGGTCGTTGCGTCGAAAAAAACAGTACCGGGTTTGGCAGCGTCAAATTCGGTCAGCGTATCTCTGATAATTTTTGCAAGTGCAACGTTATCCGATTTTTGAATCGTGCGCAGTGTAATAAGTTTTGATGTCATATAAAAAAATTAAAACCATGATTTTCAAGATTAAAAGATAAAAAACATTTTGGAATATTGTTTTCATACATCTTTCAATCTTGAAAATCATGGTTTAACAGAAAACAATTTCTTCGATTTTTAAAAATATATAAATTCATCTCAAATTCTGCTCAAAAGTAAAAACAATTCTTATCTTTGATAAAATTTGTTTGATGAAAATCGAAAGGTGATGGTAATAAACCAAAACGAATCAGTACAACTAACAAACAACAACTAACAACTATAAGAAAACTTATGTTCGTAAAAACCTACGCCGGAGCCGTTGAAGGCATCGAAGCCACTATTGTCACCGTTGAAGTAAGTGCCGGCGGAACAGTTCTCGACGATAAAAAAAATTTTTATTTTATGGTCGGTTTGCCCGATAAAGCCGTGAGCGAAGGTTGGCAACGCATTGAAGCAGCATTTAGAAATTGTAGATTGTCCATTGATCGTGTTAAATTGGTAGTCAATCTTGCGCCGGCAGATTTGCGCAAAGAAGGTTCGTCCTACGATTTACCGATTGCACTCGGCATTTATGCGGCATCGAACAGCTATCATTTTCCGGAATTAGAAAGATTTATTATTATGGGCGAATTATCGCTCGACGGTAGTGTGCGACCGATTAAAGGTGTATTGCCGATTGCGATTGAAGCTAAAAAAAATAAATTTCGCGGCTTAATAATCCCTAAAGCAAATGCACGTGAAGCGGCAATTGTCAGTGACATCGAAGTATATGGTGTAGAAACTTTGCGTGAAGCGATTGATTTTCTGGAAGGCAAAAGTGAATTGCAACCTACTAAAGTAGATACCCGCGCCGAATTTTCTGTGCAAAATAATCATTATGCCATAGATTTTTCGGATGTGCGCGGACAAGAAAATATTAAACGAGCATTAGAAATTGCGGCTTCCGGCGGACACAATGCGATTTTAATTGGTCCGCCGGGTGCAGGAAAAACGATGCTCGCGCAACGTTTGCCAACTATTTTACCGCCGATGACTTTGCATGAATCGCTTGAGACTACGAAGATACATTCCGTTGCCGGCATTTTGCCGACCGACACCGCGTTAGTTGCTGTGCGTCCATTTCGGTCGCCGCACCATACTATTAGTGATGTCGCGTTAGTAGGTGGCGGACAAATACCGCGACCGGGAGAAATCTCTTTGGCACACAACGGCGTTTTATTTCTCGATGAATTACCTGAATTTAAACGCACGGTGTTGGAAGTATTGCGTCAACCGATGGAAGAGCGGCGCGTGACAATTTCTCGGGCAAAAATTTCTACGGATTATCCGGCGAGCTTTATTTTATTGGCTTCCATGAATCCTTGTCCTTGCGGTTATTATAATCATCCGGAAAAACAATGCGTGTGCGGTACTCAAGTGGTGAAAAAATATCTGAATAAAATTTCCGGTCCTTTACTCGACCGCATTGATTTACACGTTGAAGTGGTGCCGGTAAAACTAGATGAATTAGCAAAAGTACACTCCACCGCAGAGCGTAGCGAAAAAATTGCCGAGCGCGTTTTAAGAGCGCGTAAAATTCAAGCGGAGCGATTTAAGGACATCAACGGTATGTACTGCAACGCACAAATGCCGAGTAAAATGGTGCGCGACATATGTCGTATCAACGAAGAAGGAACTCAAACATTGAAAAATGCAATGGAACGTTTCCGACTTTCGGCACGTGCATATGATCGCATTTTGAAAGTGGCGCGTACTGCCGCCGATTTAGAAGCCAGCGCTGAAATTCAATCGCATCATTTGGCAGAAGCGATTCAATTCAGAAGTTTGGATAGAGAGAATTGGGCGGGATAATGTTTATTGCTTTACAAATTTTTTATGCCAACTATCGCCAAGTGGTTTCAACCAATTGGTTTGCAAACTATTTAGGTCCGGCACAAGATTGTCGAACATAAGTGTATTATCGTTGATAATTTTATTTTTGTATAACGCCGATAATTCTTTTGAAGGGATGGTGTGGACAGTTTCTTTATCCCAATAAGAAAATAACATTCTATCGAATAATTTTACGTCGTTTTCTTTTTCGAGGTGCTTGATGAAATGAATCGAAGTATCAATAGAACAACCCGTGGCACCTTGTCGCATTTCGTCAACAGCGAGAATGACGAAATGGTTGAAAAGTATATCGCCTGTAGCGTAAAGTGTTTGGCTGTGTGCCGTCCAATCGCCGACAAAATTTTGTAATTCGTATTTCAAAGCACTTGATTCCACATCTGTAAATGCCCGATTCGATTGGTAAATCCAGACACGGGACATCGGCGATAATCGGCTGAGTGTCGCATTTTTTAATTCTTCGATGAACGAAAGCGGTAATTCCATTTTTTAAAACTACTTAAGAATGATAAAAAAAATCCCGAATTTTCGAACTGAAAATTCGGGATTTTTTGTGCTTACGAATGTTCTGACGAATAAAATTTTATAGATTCATCAGTCATCATTCCTAAGCATCTTTATGCATGTCGTTATGCGTGTCGTTAATAACACCATCAATTTTGTGCGAAACAGTATGGGCAGCAGAAGCAACGTCATCTTCCGCTTTATGTAACCAATCGCTTGGGTGAGAAGCAGCATCAGCAACAACATCAGTTGCATGTGAAACTGCGTGTGATACAGTTGAACCGGCAGATGAAGCAGCGTCTTCTGCTTTGTGCAACACATCTTCAGGATGTGAAACGGCAGCTGCAACATCATCTTTTGCATTGCTAAGTTTGTGTTCGGCAGAAGCAACAACACCATCAACATCAACACCTGTTTGTTCGTGAACGAAATGTTTGGCATCATCTAATTTATCCGCCAAAGCATGTTTTGCCTCGTCTAATTTGTGAGATGCGCTTGCTACAACACCGTCAACATCAACACCTGTTTTATCATGAACGAAATGTTTTGCCTCGTCCACTTTTTGAGCAGCCGCGTGTGCAAGACCGTCAATATCCACGCCTGTTTTTTCTTCAATGGTGTTCTTAGCACCTTTAAGTAAATCACCCGCTTGTTTTAATAAATCTGAGAAACTCATTTTTTTTCGTTTTATAATTTGTGAAATACACAAATAAGTGATGAAAGTCCTTTTAAATAAAAAATTACAATTATGATGTCAAAAATACAACAAAGTCACATACAGCGCATATTTTTTTTTATTTTTTTTCAAAAGATTTGTCATTTTTTTGTTTGTTTTGAAATTTTGCCATATTGCGGACTTGGAATTAATACGCGTTAATCGTTTACTATTCTTTTACGCCTAATTGCCCTTCGTCTTCCAAACGCTGCATTAAATCGTTGATGCGATACATTTCGTCAATCGTATCGTCAAGGTGTAAACTGATATAAGGAATGATGCGCACTTGCTTTTTTATGCGTTGCGCTAATTTGGAACGCAATGACACTAGTTCTTGGTTTAACGTATCCACCGGTGCTTGTTTATTTTCTGTCCCGAAAACACTTAAATAGACAGCCGCGTTTACTAAATCCGGTGCTATCATTACTTTCGTTACTGTCACCAATACTTTAAGTCCGACGATATTGGCAGCTTCAAATTGTAATACTTGACTGAAGTTTCTTTTTATAACTTCTGCTACTTGACTTTGTCTCTTAGTTTGCATAAAAAAAGTTTACTGATTGTAAAATTAGTAACGGGTAAAAAGTAAGTTGGCGCAGATTTTTAAAAACCGCGTCAAATTATTATTTACCCGTTACTTAGCGAGTGTTAACAAATTTATTTTTCATCTTTGCGAAATTAATTACCGATACAAAAAAAGTTTGCAAAAATACTTGTTTTTTATTGTAAACAAAAAATAATACTGACAAGCAATGGACGAAATAAAAAAATACTTTCCGGAACTCACCGATAAGCAACGTCAACAATTTGAAATGATGTTGCCTTTGTATCGCGATTGGAATGAAAAAATAAATGTGATTTCGCGTAAAGATATTGACAATTTGTATTTGCATCATGTCCTTCATTCACTCGCGATTATCAAAGTGATGCGTTTTAAAGATAATTCTGCGGTGTTGGATTTAGGTGCCGGCGGCGGGTTTCCGGGTGTACCTTTAGCTGTTTTTTTTCCGAATGTGCAATTTACTTTAGTTGATAGCATTGCCAAAAAAATGCGCGTTGCGCAAGAAATCGCCGATGCCCTCGGACTTACAAATGTAAAAACCATTCATTCAAGAGTGGAAAATTTAGCGATTAATCAATTTGATTTTATCGTGTCGCGAGCCGTTGCTCCACTCGATGATTTAAAACGTTGGAGTTTTAAACTCTTGAAAAAGAAACACCAAAACATTTTACCCAACGGTTTATTGGCTTTAAAAGGCGGTGATCAAATTAAAGCAGAAATAAAAGCCATGGGCAAAGGCGAGTATGCCGATAAAACGCGCATTTCAACTTTTTTTAAAGAATCTTACTTTGAAGAAAAATTTGTGATTTATGTTCAAGGTTAAATAAGTCGCCAAAAAAGTTCTTAGATATTATTGGCAATCCCAATTCCTTTTTCGCGCATCAACTCGCGCAATTCATCCAATACAATCGGATCTTCAATAGTCGAAGGCATCGCAAAAGATTTACCGTCTGCAATGTGTCGGATGATTTTTCGTAGTGTTTTACCGGAGCGCGTTTTAGGTAAACGTTTAACTATAACTGCTCGACGGAAAAAAGCAACAGCACCGATTTTATCGCGCACCATAGCAATTAATTCTTTTTCGAGTTGAGATTCGGAAATAGTTTCACCGGATTTTAAAACCACAAAACCAACAGGTGCTTGACCGCGCATCTCATCTTCAACGCCGACAAC
>JAYTIA010000628.1:0-3187 GCA_043732145.1 Saprospiraceae bacterium | reverse complement strand
TTTGAACCGGTTTTCAAAACATTCAAAGAAAAATTTAGAGTATCGTTGCTTGATATTTGGTCGTTGGAATTGTTCGGATTTTGGGTAAAAAATTTTATTTGATGCTGTCCGTAAGGCAAACTGTCTATCGAAAATGGCACATAAATAAATTTATCCGTCGAAATGCCGGCGTTTGAAATCGTCGACGTAATTGTTTTCGGTGCGTTATTGTCTAAAATATATTGAACGGAAAAAGTTTTAAGAGTATCGAAACCGCGATTAACTATTTTTAAATTGCCGATTGCTGATGTGGAACAAATGGTGTTGTTCAAATTATTCACCGAATCTACAGCAATATCGCGATAAGGTAATTTGGTGATGAACGCAACAATTGTATCGTTCAAAGCAAAAATATCTCCGTCTGTTTTTACAATTGCCGTGATTTTGTAGGTGCCGAAACTTGAAAAATCGGCAGTGTTTTTGAAAGTATAACTGAGAACGGAATCTTTATTAATAGTTGGAGCTGAAATAGTATCTGTATTAAAATTGCCGTCGTTGATGTTGTATTTTAAGATAAAATTACTTGCCGATTTAAAGCCGACATTTTTGACGGAAATTTTTACTTTTTCTTGATTACCTAAAGTCGGTGCGCTTGCCGGAGAAATAATTGAATTGATCGCAACATCAAAAGAATCTCTGCTGAAATTCATCTCGACCACGCGCGTTCCCCAACCGCTTGTTTTTCTGTATTGTCCGGTGAGCCAAAAACTTCTATCGTCGCGTGTATCCGGCGTAATATTGAAATAATCACCCCACCGATTGATGGTCGGATAACTGCCACCTTTCGCAATTTCTTTTTCATCAAACGTCATTAAACCCAATGGATCGCCGTTGCGTCGTCCGGTAACGCGCAATGACGGCGAAACTTGCGGACCCATAACTGTATATCCCATCGCAATATCACCTAAACCATTCATCGCAATACTCGCCATGAAACGGTTGTTGTTGTCCGGAAAAGAAAAAGTACCTTGCTGATAAATTGACCAATCTGTTATCGGTGTTTTGCGCAATTCGTACCAACGAATGGCGGCATGATTGGTATTATCCACATCAACCACATGATTTAAAACCATACTTTCGTGGTCGCCAAAATTTCTGTAGGCAATCCGATACATCAACGCATCTTGCAACACATCTAATTTAGTGCCGTTGGGCATCGTCAAACATTGTCCAAAACTCGTACACAAAGCTGATTTGAATGGCGATGTAGATAAACTTTCCTGCTGACTTATTTTAGAATTTTTAGCATTTGCCCAATCAATCGTTGCAGCCCAAACTTCTAATTTATCTTGTCCGCCAAGCCACGAATCATCATACATTCTCAAAATATACATCGGACTGTTTGGCGGCGGCGGTGTTGTGCCGTCTAAATCTGCCGGTGTTGCGACTTGCCAAAAACTATTGCCGGCAAATTTGGGAATGGTGAGGCGTTGAATGCGTACATTATCAACGCCGTTTATTAAATCCGATTTATTTAAAAAATAAGTCGGAATACCTCTGCCGGTTTCATTAGTACACAAATAAATCGCATCGTTCCAAACGCCGAATTTCGGATAGTCCGGCAAACCGGGCGTGATAAATTCATAAGCCGTCCACCCGCCCAACGGATTGTCGGTTTGAGAAACGGCGACGTAAAAAGAATTGAAAGTAATTTCACTGATAAACCAACGCTTCGATAAAGGATCGAATAAAACAATCGGGTCGCCGACAGGACTGCCATTCAAATTGAACCAAAATTGTTGCGTTGTGACGGCACCTAAAACGACATTGCCTTTTTTATCATAAACCGTGAGCAGCGATTTAACACCGTTACTCATACTCACATAATATTGATCGTTCACATCACCGGCAGGATCGGGCGGATTTACGCCGGATTGCGTACTGTTAACGGCTTCAGTATTCACCAAAATTTTAATCGTATCTTTCGCATCGCGCAAAAGTTGTTGCGACCGTTGTTTTTGATAAAGTGCGTCAAAATTTTTTGGTAGCGCAGTATTTTTAAATTTTTCGGGAATAAGTGTGAGGTTTTTAAAATTTTCAATTTCCGCAACGCCTTCCGGTGTATAAATACTGTCTGCTGTCGGCATTTTTTTATAAATATCAGCCAACGAGGCAATCGAACCAATTTTTATGGCAATCGTTTCAGAAATGGAGTCGTTTGTTTGAGCGAAAGAGAAATGAAAAGCTGTAAGCAGTGCAAAAAGGAGTAGCGCGTTTTTTTTCAATTTGTGATGATTTGTTTGTGTGTATCGTAATTAAATAGCTTTTTCAACCGCTTTAATAATTCCAGTGTGAAGGGTTCGACTGTTGCCAAATGTAACATTTCATTTCTGTTATTGGTATATGAAAATAAATACTGCTAAATTTGAGTGTTTTTTTATCCATGTAGCGTAAATTTTTAACTATTTCTGCCATACGGTTATGTCCGTAAAAAGTATGTGCTGTTTTAAAATCTTCCTATGTACCCCTATTTAGTGCTTTCTCTACAACATGGGCAGCATTTTTCTCAAAATCCAATTGCGTTTTGTCTATATCCCAAAACAATGACGGGCTGAAATCTTCTATTTTTAATTCTTTTTTCATTATGATTTTATATTTAGTTTTAGCACCCTTTTAGCAATAAGATAACACAAAGCTACATTAGGAACGTGAAATAAATAAAGTACTAAAATATACTTATTCTTTTACCGTGATAATACCTATCTTTTTCGTTAAATATTACCGATGTTCGCCTTAAAATATAAACATTCTACCGGAAAAATAATTAAGTCTATTCAGGCACTTTATTTATTTCACGTTCCTAATTCAGTTTATTTTTCAATGCAAATCCAAAATATTGCCCATGTTGTAACACGTACGACAGCGCGGTTCATAAACATTTTTTTCGCCGAGTAAAATGTGTTCGTCGTTTAAAATTTTTCTGTAACTGTGTGTGGCGAGATTGCCGCAATGTACACAAATGGCATGAACTTTTGTGATGTATTCTGCAACAGCCAATAAATCCGGCACCGGACCAAACGGCACACCTTTATAATCCATATCCAAACCCGCAACGATAATGCGTACGCCATTTAATGCCAAAGTTTGGCACACTTGCGGAAGTTCGGCATCAAAAAATTGAGCTTCGTCAATACCGATAACATCAAAC
>JAYTIA010000627.1:0-8380 GCA_043732145.1 Saprospiraceae bacterium | reverse complement strand
CGAAAAGTTTTTACTCTTGCTATAATATTGTTTTCAAATACAAAACATTCTGTTACATCTGAATCGTTTTTGTAAAAATAAATACGAGTTGCACCTTTTAATGATAAAATAAATAGTTTTACAAGTATGCCCAATGGGAAAGTTATAAATTCAAATGATACTCGAATTACCCTGAATTATATTAACGAATTTATCATAAAAGAAGGAATAGCATCGATTGTTAGGATGTCGGAAATTTTGCGAAAGCGGATTGGGACAATTTCAAACCAGAATACTCTCAAATGGACGTAAAAAGGAAGCCTCAATAAAATACTTATAGTATCTTATTGAGGCTTTTTCTTTTTGAAAAACAGAACTCTATACAATTTTCACTAAGAAATTTTTTTCTAAAGTTTTATAAACCTCAGAATATTATGTGTATTTTCAGAGGACATATCAGTGCAAATAAAATGAAGTCCTTTTGTTAAACCATTTGTATTAAAATGCAAATAGTTATATCCCGATTTTAGTTGTACTTCTTCTAATTTTGTTTTTCTGCCTATTGCATCAAAAATATAGAATGTTATATTTCTTTCGCTACCACTTTCAAGTTCAATAACAATAAAATCAATACTCGGATTCGGGTATAGTTTCATCAAACTCAGATTTTCTAAATTCGAAGTAGGCGACTGAAGTTTTCCTGTATTTGAAACTTGCAAGCCTGTCACGGTGGCAGCAATTGGAGCAGATTTATTTACGGTAATGTTGAATGAGCAAACCGTTTTATTATTTTTGTTGTCTATAGCGGTGTAGATTACGGCAGTTATCCCTACCGGAAAAGTTGCACCCGAACTGTAATTGGAAGTAAAGCTCAAAATACTGCAATTATCTGTTGCTGTTGGAGTAGTCCAAGTTACAATTGCATCGGTGCCGTTTGAAGAAATGACAGTAATATTTGTAGGACAATTTGAAATCACAGGGGCTGTTTTATCATTTAAACAATCAATAACAGTTACTATGAACGAACAAGTAGTTTTATTCCTTTTTTTGTCAATCGCAGTATATGTGACTGTTGTATTTCCAATTGAGAAAGTTGCACCCGATGAATAATTGGACGTAAAACTTGTAACGGCGCAGTTGTCAGTTGCTGTGGGTGCTGTCCATGTAGCAATAGCATTTGTTCCATTTGTGGATTTAACTGAAATATTTGCCGGACAATTAGAAATGACAGGCGGTGTACCGTCTTGAAAACAAGGATCTAATACTGTTACAATAAATGAACATATTGACTTATTAGATTTAATGTCGAAGGCGGTATAAGTCACCGTTGTGTTACCTATCGGAAAAGTTGCCCCGGGGCTATAATTTGAGGTAAAACTTGCTAAACCGCAATTATCTGTTGCTGTAGGTTGTGTCCAAGTCACAATTGCGTTTGTACTATTAGTAGATGTGACAGAAATATTCGCAGGACAATTTGAAATTACGGGTGGTGTAACATCTGTCAAGCATGGATCAACGTTCGAATCAATAATTGGAACAATAATAGGAACAGCACTCAAAGTAAAATTCGTACCGTCGTAATAAGAGCCAGGAACCAAGGCATTTGTTTCACCATCTAATTGAAACCAACCTGTTGTATTTTTTGTATCCGGCAAAAAAGTTTTTCCATCAAAATTGAGGGAAATTGCTCTTTTACTTTGTCCGTTTATGGCAATCAGATTAGCTAATGTTTTTGTATTGCTATCGTCATTAATATTTTGGGCTAACCAAGCAACCAAATATTTAGGAGCGCCATTCACGTCTTCTAAAATATAGGAAAAAACGTCATTATTAACTTCAGTTAAGCTTACATGAAATTTGTAATCACCCGCAATTCGAATAAGTTTTTCAAGCCCTGCAAATTGATATTTCGAAGTTCTATCTGTTTTCCAAACGCCACTTGACTGAAACGCATACCCGCAAGCAGCAGGATCATCTAATGCTTCATATAAAAAAGCACGTTGTACACCATACCTCTGCAACATTAAAATACTTCTAACATTGTAAATAGACTGAGTAATCCTACCTACACTCAAGCTATTTGTACAATTGTCAGAGTCGAAACCAAATTCAGTTACATAAAGGTCTTGTTGCTTTGCAGGATTGTCTTTAAGCCAGCGCCAAGAATTTTTTATATTTAAAAATTCTGATCGTGCGGCTCCATTTGCAACACTTTCGGGATTTATTATAGGTCTTAAAGCAGGATCTTGTCTGTCAAAACTGTAAACATGAGCATTATAACCGTCAAGTGCACAACGTTGATCGTTTCGTATACGTACATTTATATAATCTTTTCTGCTTGCTTCATCAAATGATGGTATTGCGGTGTTTTCAACATGAAACGCCTGAAAAGCTGCATTTACTACTTTAAATTTATTGGCAGTTTCAGTACCGTAATAAGTGTTAATGCCATCAAGGAATCCATCAACAATGAGTTGATAAGTCTTAGGATCTGAGTAGCCGTAAGGTTCGTTTCCTAATTCCAATACTTCAATAACAGGCGTACATGTCGAACAATCCGATCCTTTAGGTGCATAGGTACGTGCTAACATCATTGCATAAGCTTTTGCACTTTGTTTAATATCGAAATCTGTCGGACCCCAATCAGCTGGCAAAAACCAAGAATAGGGGAATTTATAATTGGCAGATACTGTCGAAGGAAAATCTCCATATAAAACATTAAGCGTAGCTTGAATGCCATGTTTGAAATAATCTGCACCGGGTTTTATTTGTAAATAACTATAATTCAAATAATTTTGGTAAGGGTTACTATATGCCCCTGCAGGTGTTTGTTTGAGAATTATGGAATTGTCAGGCTGTATTTCCGGATAAATTTTAATGGCATTCGGGTCAGATGATGAAGTTGTTGGAGCACCATTTGTACCAACAATTAAATTTAATCTACTTAAATTACCGTAAGGAACCTGATTCGCTTGAGGTCTTATAAACGAACCGTCAGTTGAATAAATATCGCGTTCACTTGGGATATAATATCGAACATGTGAAAAAACAGAAGATAGAGGTTTCGTAGTATTATCAAAAGTAGTACCTGAAAATGAACTTATTGAATTCATTGTTCCTACCGTAAAATTTACGCCCAACATTTCTCTAATCGTAGGTATTTGTGCGTTAGGTTTCGAAAAATACATTTCGTTTTTTGTGGTTGGCACAAATACTTGCATCGCTTCTTTAAGAGAGCCGGTGTCGATATTAGCAGTGCATATTGTTTGTCCGAATATATTGACAGTGCAGATAAAAAAAATAAAAACAAGAAATATAATTCTTGTTGTAAAATAAGGTGTATTATTCATGATATTAAAGTTATAAGAAATGCAAATATTAAAAGTTTTTTATCTGCCCAAGTTAATTATATCAACTCATTTTCGTGATACAATTTAGCAATAAAGGTTTTAAAATAAAAATATTTTATTTAAAAACATTACAGTATTGTGTTGTATCTCAGCACAAAGTTAATACTTATTTTTAAATTATTTTAATTAAATTTGTTATTTTTGTATTTACAATTTTAAAACTGAAAAATTTTGCCTTCTTCAAAATACTCTAATTAAAGACTTACATACCATTTACTTTAGCCTTTGAACAAATTTTAAACTCAATTATTTAATAATCAATTTATTATAATTTTTTTTCCGTTTTAGACCTCGTAACGATTTTAATATTATTTCCGAAAAAGTTAACTTTGAGACTTACGTTTGTATTGTTTCGACAATCAGTCTATTGATTATTTAATCAGATAGGCTAATGAAAAAAATAAATTTAACTCAACAATACGATAATTAACTTACCGAATAATTCTTTTATAGTGGAGAAAATAAAGAAAGAAAATTTAAACACATACAGTAAGCACGTCACTCAAGATGATACACTACCCGGCGCGCAAGCAATGTTGCACGGCATAGGTTTAACGGATAATGATTTTAAAAAAGCGCAAATCGGAATTGTTTCTACCGGTTGGGAAGGTAATCCGTGTAATATGCACTTAAACGGTTTGGCTTTGGATATAAAAAAAGGCGTTAAATCGGCTGATTTAATAAGTTGCAAAAATTCAAAAGTACACTAAATTAAAAATTCAAAAGTACACTAAATTAAATTATTTCACCAAACTTAAAATATCGTAGTTGGCCGTAAGACATTCGGTTTTCGGTTTTCGGGCGTTATGATTTACGGCGATAGTTCTGTTTTTCTGAATACTCTGTAAATTATGCTTTTGGATAAAATTATTTAGAACATCGGACGGATAACTGCTTAATAAAAACTTGCCTTTGATATTTCCTAAGCACTCTAATAAATCTGAAAATTGCTGTTCGGTATAACCTTTATAGTGACCCATGTTGGCGTTGAAATACGGCGGGTCAACATAGAAGAAAGCGTTTTTACAATCGCGTGATTGAATGACTTTAATCGCATCGTTACACTCAATATCAACGAGTTTAAAACGATTGAACAACTGTTTTCCAAACGCCGATTTTTTATTTGCCTGCTCGCTCAGCATCTTCCTCGCTCGCAAACAGTAAATAATCAAAAAGCAGAATAAACGCTCGTGAGGTTTTCAAAACCGACACGCACTATTTGTGTGTCTCTGACACCAGTTCGCCCACTATCTTCCTCTGACTAAAAAGACCTAACACGTATTGCTATCGGCAAAAAAACTAATGGCGATTTTGGTCTCGCTAAATTTTTTTTTATTTTTTTGAAACGAAAATAATTTTGAAAAATAAAATGAAAATTTTTCCGCTCAGAAATTTTTTTTTGAAATGAAAATTTTTTTGAAAAATAAAATGAAAATTTTTCCGCTCAGAAATTTTTTTTGAAAATACTTTTCAAATTTTTTTTGAAACGAAAAATAATTTGAAAAGTATTTTCAATTTCAAATTTTTGAAAATAAAAAAGTGATGTCAGTTTGGTTGAAAACCTAAATTGACATCGCTCGCTCACAAACACTATCCAATCAAAAAGCAGAATAAACGCACGTGAGGTTTTCATAACCGAAACGCACTATTTGGGTGTCTCTAACACCGGTGCGTACGTTCTAAACAAACCCGTCAATCCTTCCAATAAAAAAAATAAACGCCTGTAAGGTCAGCAACCTTTCAGGCGTTTATTTTTTAAATCATTTACAACCCATCCATTGAATTGCAAACCAAATGGGTGTGGTCACTACGAGATTGTTTAAAAAATGTGCCAGAGGTAAAATAAATATCTCTACCAGCATACTGCAATAAATAAAACCGCCTCTTGGATATATTCCCGAAAATGAATAGCTTTGTGAAGAAATAAAAAATTATCGAATGGTTCTTAAAATTAGGATATTATGGTTTTCGCAAAAAAATTAACAAACTTGCAGATTGAATTGATAAAATTATTTGAGTACCAAATATAAGACAAACAACTTTTAGAAATTAGAGATTTATTAGCCCGCTATTTTGCAGCCGAAGCTACAAAAGAAATGGACAGCCTTTGGCAACAAAACGGTTGGACAAACGATATTATGAAAGAATGGATAAATACCCGTACAAGAAGTGAGACAAGATAAAAGCATTTTTTCAAACGTTTGATTTTTTTGAAAATTAGTTTAACTTTGTAAAAAAATATAAAATGGTATCATTAATAGAAACTAAAAAGCCGCTCATAATCAATCCGGACAGTTCGACTGTGAAAGGATTATTAAAAATGGTGCAACATAAAAAATTGCGCGAGCAATTTTGGTTTGGTGAGATCACTTTTGATGAACTGAATAAACAACTGCGAGAAAAAGGCATTAATATACAATATGAGCATCCTGCTGCCGTATAGTTTCACCAATCACAATAACAAGTATGTTTTCCGAACTGACAATTCCGTTGCTTACAGCGTTGAATTTACAGATGCGATTCACTATTTTTTAAATTTACCACCTTACATTCCCGTTTTCGAGCTTAATGTTAAAGTTCTAAATGCTGTCGACAGTATAGGGCAACCGTATGATAAGCGAATTGAAGTAACAATTGTTGAAATTTTGACTACATTTTTTAGCGACAATAAAAATAGCCTAATTTATGTCTGCGACAATCTTGATAATCGCCAACAAGTGCGCTACCGTAAATTCGATAGGTGGTTCAAAAAAAACAAAACAACGTTAATTGAAAAATATGATATAGACTTTACTTTTCAAGAAATACAAATCCTGGCATCTCTTATTGTTCACGCTAAAAATCCGGAGAAAGATTTATTGATTAACTTGTTTTTTGATATTTACAAATAGCAGGTTTACTTTGAAACGCAAAACATCGCATCTCTCCAATTTTTAATAATTTAAAGTTATCCCTGCACCCAAACCCATATCACTGTCATAATGCGAAGAGAGAGAAAAGTTTTTTGTTATGATATATCTTCCGCCGAGCATATACTCTTTATCAGTATTGACCATAAAACTCATCCGCAAACGTTTTGTAATCGGAATATCTTCGCGCATGAGTTGAAAACGAAATTTACCGTCGCCGTCAACTCTTGCATCCGCTAAAATTAGCATCGGTAAAGTATATGTCACGCCTAAGACTGCCGTGTGCCGATTATTTTTATTGCTGATTTGCCCGAACATGTTCGTTGCGTCACTGCCGAAAATGTTTCTATCTTCTAAAGGGTTCATTGTTTTGAAATGATAATCAAACCCTGCATAACCATAAAGCCATTGCATTTTACCGAAATAACGCCCGAACATGGTTTCACTTTCGTAACCGTGTCGTTCATGCAAACCCAAATGCCAGAGTGTACTCAACTTCCAACGTGTATTAGAAAGCATCGCTTCACCATCAGAACCATTACTTTCTAATCCGATACTTGCCATGGCGTGAAAGCGTCTGTCATCGGCAAATAATTGACGTTGCGCTAATTTCGGATTCGGTATTTCCGGATTGGAAGGTGAATTTTCGTAACTAAAAACTCGACCCATACCCGCCATCATGTGGTAAAGTATATGACAATGAAAAAACCAATCGCCATATACATTAGCGTTAAAGTCTAAGGTATCGGTTTCCATCGGCATAATATCTACGATATTTTTTAGCGGCGCAAAATCACCTTGTCCGTTGAGTAATCTGAAATCGTGTCCGTGTAAGTGCATCGGATGTCGCATCATCGAACCGTTGTAAAGAATAATGCGGACGTTTTCGCCTTTTTTAATTAAAATTTTATCCGCTTCCGATACTACTTTATTATCTAAACTCCAGACATACCGATTCATATTGCCCGTTAATTCAAAACGCATTTGTTTTACCGGCGCATTGCGCGGCAGTGTTGTAACAGTCGGCGATTTCAACATCGTGTAATTTAATGTGACGATCTCGGAAAGTGCATTGGCGTTGTATTGATTCTCATCCATTTTCATGTCGCTCGACTTTTTGTCATTCATTTTCTTATCATCCGGCTTCATATCATTCATTTTCATGCTGTCGTGTTTCATATCATTCATTTTCATATCGCTCGGCTTCATGTCATTCATTTTCTTATCATCCGGCTTCATGTCATTCATTTTCATTCCACTCATATTATTATCCGAACTTTTTTTCTTACCGGTACCCGTAATTTCCGGATACATGACTACATTCATATCCATTTGATTCAAACTCATGCTCATACCCATATCATCAAGGTCGCCATTCATTTTCATCATGCCATTCATCATCTTCATACCTTCAAAGTATTTTAATTTCGGCATTTCAGGCACCGATTTTGTTTCGCCGGATCCTATGTAAAGCGAAGCGAATTTTGTACGGTCTTCGGGTGTAACTTTTAATTCGTAAGCATTATTATTAGGAATAGTTACTACCACATCATAAGTTTCAGAAACGGCAATCAGCAATCTATCCACTTCAACAGGTTCAACATCGTTGCCGTCATTGGCAACTACCGTCATTTTTCCGCCGGCATATTGCAGCCAAAAATAAGTAGAGGCGCCGCCGTTTGAAATACGTAAACGGACTTTATCACCCGCTTTGAATTGTGATAATTGACTTTTGTTTTTACCATTGATGAAAAAATAATCGTAATATACATCGCTCACATCCATCGCATTCATGCGTTTCCATTCGTTAGCTATTTTTGTTTTGAAATAACCTTGCACGATAGCTTCCGCATAGCTTTGAGTCGTGCCTTTTTTTATTGCAAACCAATCCGATGCGTTGTGCAGCATACGGTGTACTTCATTCGGATTCATATCCGTCCATTCACTTAAAATAATCGGAACGGTGGGTACGTCATCAATACCTTTTCTGATAGAAATATCGTCCGGTTTTTTATTCATAATAAATGAACCGTACATACCGATTTGTTCTTGCAAACCCGAATGGCTGTGATACCAATGCGT
>JAYTIA010000626.1:0-3201 GCA_043732145.1 Saprospiraceae bacterium | reverse complement strand
CCCTCCTTTAAAATCTTCTGACCGTTATTATAACTATTTAACCTTCAAATCTATTAACTGTCAGCTGTCAATTGTTAACTATCAATTGAAAACTATTTATCGAGTCTATATAATTTATATTTTTCAATAACAGTTTGCACATCTTTTAAAAAACTCTCCGAATTATCTGCATATCCAAGTTGTTGCAAATTTTTCAACCAAATTTTATAATTAATTGTACTTGCTTTGGTTAAACCGGAAAATTTGCCGCCGGTTAAATACAAACTATGATCTCTGAAACTCAACCAAGCATTATCGTATTTCCTAAACTTTAAATTGTTGTAGCTATCAATTTCGGCTTTCCAATCATTTGTTGCCAACAAATCGAAATGATTATTGCTACCTGTACTGCGTTCGCTCGTACCCGCTTTACTTTGCACAAATGCGATAGATAAAGTAATACTTGCCGGAATACGGAATTTTTTTTGCTCATTCACCGCCACTTGAGCAAATCGTTTTAAATAAGCCAATTTGACGGACTCCAGAATTGTTTTTTCGTTTTTAGTATCGAAAAATCCGGTAGCAATACCTAATTCAGTACTTTTAGTGGTGTTCGATGCGCCTTGTATTTCTGTCTCGCCCTTTTTTTCGGTTGCCGTTGCTGTTCCGCCTAATTGAATACTGAATTTGAAATCGCGTTTGAAGGCTGCCATAATTATGAGTAAAAGCAACCCAACTTTAAACCAATGTTTTTTTAAATAATCCCAAGTATTTGCCACAAGTGGCACTGAATTTGTTTGCATGGCGGTAAAAAATTTTTAAGAATCATTTTAAAAATAATTGACCTGTTGTTCTCTGAATACGAGTGCAAATATAAAACAAAATGTTTTTATTTACAACATTTTTTGTTTTATTTTTTGTTTTATTTTCAAACCCTGTATTATCTTTTTTTCGTACTTTGTCGCTGCAAAAGCACAAGAAAAATAATGTCTGTAAAATTATGTTGATACGCTAATATTAGAAGCCCTGTACAATGACGATATGTAACGAGGGCTAGTGCGTACACATTCTTTCAATTCGATAAATTTCGGTAATTCTGATTCTGAAACCGACAACGAAAATAAATGAAAAAAATATTTACACATCTCACCTTTTGGGTGTTGTCAGCAATTTTACTCGGTATTTTACTCGGACATTTTTATCCGGATATAGTTCTTCAAAAAATAATGGATAAACCCATTGAAGGCAGAATTATGGGACAAGAAATGAAAATCGGCACATCTATCAGCGAATTTTTGTCCGGCATTTTTATCAGCGGTGTAAAGCTGTTTATAAATCCTATTATTTTTCTCACGATTGTACTCGGTATCGCTGGCATGGGCGATTTAAAAAAAGTCGGCAAAGTCGGTATTAAAGCCTTAATTTATTTTGAAGTGGTAACAACTACCGCACTCATCATTGGCATCATCATGGCGAATATCATTCGTCCGGGTGATGGCGTAACGAGTAAAGCCACCGGCGACATCAGTAAATTCACAAAAGGTGCTACCGAATTTTCGTGGTGGAAATTTTTGAATGATAATTTCACGCTGCAAGTTTTGTTGGCTTCTATAATTTTGGGTATCGTTTTAACTTTTGTGAATAACAAACAGCCGATTATGGATTTTTTGAAAATGCTTTCCAAATATATTTTTAAAGGCTTACATAGTTTTATGTATCTCGCCCCGATTGGCGCATTCGGCGGTATGGCATATACGATCGGAAAATTTGGATTGAAAACATTGATTCCGTTGGCTAAACTCATGCTCACGGTTTATTCAACGATGGCGTTATTTGTTTTTGTAGTTCTTTGGTTTATTTTGAAACAATACAACATCTCGATACTGAAATTTTTGAATTATATCAAAGATGAATTGCTCATCGTTCTCGGCACATCCTCATCGGAACCGGCTTTACCTTCTTTGATGGAAAAATTAGAACGCATGGGTTGCTCCAAATCAGTTGTCGGATTAGTTGTGCCTGCCGGATATTCTTTCAATCTCGACGGTACAACGATTTATTTATCCATGTCCGTCATATTTTTAGCGCAAGTATTCGGTGTAGCACTTGATTGGAGTCAACTCCTCACCATTATCGGTATTTTAATGGTGACATCAAAAGGTGCTGCCGGTGTAACGGGTTCGGGTTTCGTTGTATTGGCATCTACACTCACCGCACTCAAAGTTATTCCTGTGGAAGGTCTCGCACTTTTACTCGGCGTTGACAGATTTATGTCCGAAGCGCGAGCGATTACGAATATTATCGGCAATGGTGTAGCCACTATTTGGTTGGCGAATAATGAAAATGAATTTGATAGAGGTAAAATGCAGGAAGCATTTGAGGAATAATCGTAGTTCGGATTTTAATTTCTAACTCTTTTAACTGTTGGCGCGATATTTTCTCCTCAATCCTAAGAAATAATTAAACACACTTCGGTAACTTTTTTGTTTCCGGTGTCTTACCTTTGCACATGCATTAAAGCAAAAAAAATTACAAACAATGAAAAATAAAGTTTTAGTGACCGGCGGTTGCGGTTATATTGGTAGCCACACAATTGTTGACCTTATTGATAACGGCTATGAAGTTATTTGCGCTGATAATTTGGTCAATTCGGATGATACGACATTAGCAGGTGTTGAAGCAATTACCGGCAAAAATATCAAAAATTATAAAGTGGATTTGTGCGATGCAAAAGCGACACACAAAATTTTTTCTGAGAATAGGGATATAGTAGGTGTCATTCACTTTGCCGCGCTTAAATCGGTAGGCGAATCAGTTGAAAAGCCTTTGGCTTATTACCACAACAATTTACAAAGTTTGGTGAACGTTCTGGCGTGTTTGAGCGAATTTGATGTTCGACATTTCATTTTTTCATCCTCTTGTTCCGTTTACGGCAATTCGAAAGTTTTACCCGTAACTGAAGATACACCGCTTGAACCCGCAGAAAGTCCGTATGCGCGCACAAAGCAAATTGGTGAAGATATTATCCGCGATTTTTCTTTAGCACATCCTTTTATTTCCAATATAGCTTTGCGTTATTTTAATCCCGCCGGTGCGCATGAAAGTACATTGATTGGCGAATCGCCGCGCAATATTGCCAATAATTTAGTGCCGGTGATTACGGAAACCGCTATTGGTAAACGTAAAGAAGTTGTGGTTTTCGGCGCCGATTATCCGACACGC